>NZ_JARVRY010000007.1:0-211428 GCF_030209485.1 Novosphingobium sp. fls2-241-R2A-195 | reverse complement strand
GGATAGGCGCCGGTCCGTCCGGCGTAACCCCCGTTTCCTGCTTACTCCGAGGGCGAGCCAACTTCACCGCACGAACATACGGCCTAGTGTATCCTTGATGGGAGGTCGGGTGGGGGCGTGGGCCGGTGCCGAATCCGCCTGAAGCGGACAAACTTCAGCCCGGTTGCATTCGCGGCGCTCTGCGGCCATTTCCAAGGGCATGACCCAAGGCACCGAACAACATATGCGCGTGGGGATCATTCCCGTCACGCCCCTCCAGCAGAACTGCTCGCTCCTGTGGTGTACCGCCACGATGAAGGGCGCGCTGGTCGATCCCGGCGGTGACCTGCACAAGCTGAAGCAGGCACTGGAGAAGACCGGGGTGACGCTTGAGAAGATTCTTGTCACGCACGGCCACCTCGACCACTGCGGGCAGGCCGGCGTGCTGGCCAAGGAACTCGGCGTGCCGATCGAGGGGCCGCAGGAGGAAGACCGCTTCTGGATCGCGCAGCTCGATGAAGACGGGCCGCGCTGGAACATGGAGGCGCATACCTTCGAGCCCGACCGCTGGCTCGAAGACGGCGACAAGGTCACCGTAGGCGAACTGGAACTCGACGTCGTTCATTGTCCGGGGCACACGCCCGGCCACGTCATCTTCCATCACGAGCCCAGCAAGTTCGCCATGGTCGGCGACGTGCTGTTCCAGAACGGCATCGGCCGCTGGGACTTCCCGCGCGGCAATCTCGACGATCTGGTGCACTCGATCACACAGAAGCTCTGGCCGCTCGGGGACGACGTTACTTTCGTCCCCGGCCACGGCCCGGTGAGCACGTTCGGACAGGAGCGTCTGACGAATCCCTACGTCAGCGACGAGGCGATCAAACGCGGGCTACCGGTCTAGAATCGCCCCGTCGCGATCAGCACGGCCATCAGTGCGAGTCCCAGCAACGTCAGCACCGAGATGATGAAGCCGGCCGCGCGCAGGGGAGATTTCTCCGCCTTGTCCATCCCGATCCCGTGGGCGATGCGCGCCAGCAGATAGAGTGCGCCGACGATCGCCAGCCATTGCCCGGCTTTGCCGGAAAGCTCGATTGCGGCGACGAGAATCAGCACGAACGGCGCGCTCTCGCCGTAGTTGGCCTGAGCGCGCATGCGGCGCAGAAGCACGGGATTCTCGCCATCGCCGTGCCACACCTTCGCCGCCATGCGCGCCTTGCCGGTACGCACCGCCAGCCAGAAGGCGACGACGGCTGCTGCGGCGGACATGCTGAGGGTGGTCTGCAGAATCATATAGGCGTACTCCCGATTGGTGACGGCTTGATGGTGGAGGGAGTAACGGGTTGCAACTCGCGTGAAATGGGTTATAGGCGCGCCTTCGCAAGCCGCCGTGTCCCTACCCGGTCACCGGCGGCCTTTTTGACAGACACGTATTTGCAGGAACAGGTGCCGAAATGGCTGTCCCTAAAAGAAAGACTTCGCCCTCCCGCCGGGGCATGCGCCGCAGCCATGACGCGCTGAAGGTTGAAGCATTCCACGAATGCGGCAACTGCGGCGAACTGAAGCGCCCGCACAACCTGTGCAATTCTTGCGGCCACTACAACGGTCGTGAAATCGTCGCGGTCGAAGTCTAAGACTTAGATCCTACGACGTATTTCGGAGAAAGCCCCATGAGTTTGCCGCGTATCGCTATCGATGCGATGGGCGGCGACGAGGGCGTGCGCGTCATGATTGAAGGCGCCGCGCTTGCGCGCCGCCGTCATGACCGTTTCAAGTTCCTGCTCGTCGGTGATGAGGTGCGGATCAAGGCCGCGCTCGAAAATCATCCGAACTTGCGGGCCAGCTCCGAAATCCTGCACACCGATGGCGTGATCAGCGGTGAGGACAAGCCCAGCCAGGCGCTTCGCCGGGCCAAGGGCACGTCCATGGGGCGCGCGATCGAAGCGGTGAAGCTCGGCCATGCCGGGGCTGCCGTCAGCGGCGGCAATACCGGCGCGCTGATGGCGATCTCCAAGCTGACGCTGCGCACGATGCCCGGCATCGATCGTCCTGCACTGGCGGCCCTGCTGCCGACGCTGGGCGACAACGACGTCATCATGCTCGACCTCGGTGCCAATACCGAGTGCGACAGCCGTAACCTGGTCCAGTTCGCGATCATGGGCGCGGCTTATTCGCGCGTGGCCACCGGCCGCGCCGAACCGCGTGTGCGTCTGCTCAACATCGGCACCGAAGAGACCAAGGGCACCGAGGAACTGCGCGATGCAGCCGCTGTGCTCAAGGGCGCGGCCGAAAACCTTGCGATGTCCTTCGACGGCTTCACCGAGGCGGACAAGATCTGCCGCGGCGACGTCGATGTGGTCGTCACCGACGGTTTTACCGGCAACGTCGCTCTCAAGGCGGTGGAAGGCACGGCCCGCTTCGTCGCCGACCTGCTGCGCCGCGGCTTCAGCAGTTCGCTGCGCTCCAAGATCGGGTTCCTGATCTCGAAGCCGGCTACCGACCTGCTCAAGCACCACCTCGATCCCAACAATCACAATGGCGCGGTCTTCCTTGGCCTCAACGGCATTGTCGTGAAGAGCCACGGCAGCGCCAATGCTGCAGGCGTGGCCAATGCCGTGGCGGTCACCGCCCGGCTCCTGGAGGAAAACGTGACCGAGCGTATCTCTGCCGACCTGGCCCGTCTGGGAGGGTCGACCTGGCGCATGCCTAAGGGGCTGACCGGCGTACAGGAAGAGCGCGCCTGATGATTCGTTCGGTACTGATCGGAACCGGCTCCGCGCTCCCGCGCAATGCCGTCAGCAATGCCGAACTGGCAGGGCGGGTCGATACCAGCGACGAATGGATCGTCGAACGTACCGGCATCTCCAACCGCCACATCGCCGAGGCCGACGAGACCACCTCCAGCCTCGCCACCGAAGCGGGGCGCAAGGCGATCGAGGCTGCGGGCATCGATGCCGATTCGATCGACCTGATCGTGCTGGCGACTGCCACGCCCGACCAGACGTTCCCCGCCAGCGCCACGATCGTCCAGAGCCGGCTCGGTTGCCGTGCGGGCGGAATCGCCTTCGACGTTGCTGCGGTGTGCTCGGGCTTTCTCTATGCCGTCGGCGTTGCCGATTCGATGCTGCGCACCGGCATGGCCAGGCGTGCGCTGGTCATCGGGGCGGAGACTTTCAGCCGCATTCTCGACTGGGAAGACCGCACGACTTGCGTGCTCTTCGGCGACGGCGCGGGCGCCGTGGTGCTGGAGGCGCAGGAACAGGTGGGTGAAACTCCCCGGGGAATCCTCGCGACCCGGCTTCACGCCGATGGCGCGCACAACCAGTTGCTCTTCGTCGATGGCGGTCCCTCGACCACCGGTACGGTCGGCAAGCTGCGCATGAAAGGCCGCGAGGTTTTCCGCCACGCCGTCGTCAACCTTGCGGAAGTCCTGCGTGAAGTCATTGAAGAGGCTGGCCTTTCCACCTCCGACATCGACTGGCTCGTGCCGCATCAGGCCAATGCGCGCATCCTTGATGCGACGGCCAAGAAGCTCAGTCTGCCGCCCGAAAAGGTGGTGATGACGGTCGGCCAGCATGCGAATACCTCGGCTGCGTCGGTTCCGCTCGCACTCGATGTGGCAGTGCGCGACGGTCGCATCAAGCAGGGCGATCTCGTCATGCTGGAGGCCATGGGTGGCGGATTTACGTGGGGTGCGAGCCTGATTCGCATCTGACAAGCGACTGCACCGCACCGGTTGCGTTCAATATTGGACGCACCGTTGATTTCTTGCCTGTTTCTAATATTATGCGTCACATCGGCGCACTATGGGGATGCGGGATTGATGCGCGCTACGGATACTTTGACAAGGGCTGAGATTGCCGAGGCGATTCATCGCAAGCTGGGCATATCCCGTGCCGAGTCGCTTGCCATGGTGGAAGCGATCCTGCAGCACATGACGACGGCCCTCAGCGATGGCGAGAACGTCAAAATCTCGGGCTTCGGCACTTTCCTGCTGCGCGACAAGGGCGAACGGATAGGCCGCAACCCGAAGACCGGCGTAGAAGTGCCGATCACCCCCCGGCGCGTCATGACCTTTCGTGCCAGCCAGATGCTGAAGGACCGTATCGCCACAGATTGACGGGAAAGTTCCGTCGGGAAAAGGCAGGTATGGACGTTTCAGCACCCGGTGCGCCTGTAAGGGCAGCATTTTTCGAAGATGCCCCGCTTTTCGAAGACGGGAAGGAGCCGCAGGCGCTACGCACGATCGGCGAAGTGGCCAAGGCGCTCGCGATCAGGCCCCATGTGCTAAGGTACTGGGAAGAGCAGTTCGCGTCGCTCCAGCCGATTAAACGTAGCGGAAATCGACGATATTACCGTCCGGAGGACGTTGAGTTGATCCGCGAGATCGATCGGCTTGTCCATCGTGAGGGTTACACCCTGCGCGGCGCAGCCAAGGCGATCAGCGACAAATCGTCACTGGCGGTAGCAAGTATTGCGGCACCCGAAATGAGCAATCGGCAAGAATCATCGGCAGAAGATTTCTTCCGTAGACTTTCGGAGATTCGCGAAGGGCTCGCGGGCGCGCTCATGCGAGCCTGATCATTACTCAGTCCCGCAATATCTCGAGAACCTGACCGAGCAGCCAGTCCTGGGCATCGGGTTCGACATAGCTGTGGCTGGCTTTGCTGCAGATACGGATGCGGTCGTCGGTCTTGTCCCAGTGGGAAAGGAAGGCCAGTCCGGTACGATCGCGTCCCGCGATCAGGAAGCGCACCGACCCTTTGAAGCCTGCGATACCTTGCGCTATTTCGGCAGTCAGCCCGCTCAGTGTCGAAGGCGCGGGGCGGGTGGCGGTAACCAGGCTCCGGGCCAGCTTTGACAGTGAGACCTTGCCGGTCAGCAATCGCTTGATTGCCGCTGGATCAGCGAGACGCCGCCGGTAGTGATCGCGCACGATCTCGGCAGGGGCTTCCTCGTCGGAATTCTCGATGGTCCAGGGGTTTGAAAGCACAAGGCCGTCCAGACCTGCGCCTCCTGCAAGCATCAGGGCACTGGCAGCGTCGCAATTGCCGAAACCGATGACATGCTGAACATGGGGGGCTTGGCTTCGCAGGGCTTCCAGCGCCGCGGCAATATCCGCAGAACTGTGCCTGAATCCAAGATTTTCGCCTTCGCTGTCACCCACGCCGCGTCGGTCGAAGCGCAGGACTGGAAAGCCGTGGTCAGCGATTCGGGCGGCGAAGCGGGCTTGACCGTTCCACGCTCCGGCGCGCACTTCGTTCCCGCCCGAGACGAGCAGAATTGCGCAGTTTCCTTGAGCTTCGTCTAGAGTGGCTGCGAGCCTTTGACCGGCACAGGCGAAAAAGAGGTGCCGTCGCTTCATGCCCGGAGCGCTCCTGTCAGCAGGGTGGCAAGGGCGTCGGCCTGTGCGCCATTCTCATCGGGCTCCGCGCGTAGCCAGAGGCCGCTTCCACCGACTTCATCCTGCCCGATGACAGTGGGGGTTTCGTCCGGGACCATCGGTTCGAAATCGCGGTAGAAGTCGGGACCGATTTCGTAACCGGCGAGGGTTATGCCGCGCGTGACCGCTGCTTCGGCGAGAGCTTCGCGGTTTTCCTCCCGCCCGGCTTCGCGGGATGAGAGGATGCGTGCGCGTAACAACTGGCGCAGGATCGTCGTTGCCTTGACGGGGGCATAGTGGAATGCGGGCAGAGACTTCGGAGTAAACAGGCTGCCGCCGCGCATGCCCAGCACGTGGGTCGCCCTGAAATGCCGGGCAGCGGAGGTCATGGCATCCAGCCAGCCCGCCGGATTCTGAATGACGAGGGGCAGCATGCTCTCGTTGCAACCGGGGAGATCGGGCAAAACGCTGTCGATCCTGGCAAGTTCGAGTCGCCGCATGACCTCTACGGTGAAGCGACGCAGCTTGTTCCCCTCATCGAAGAGGGCGGGTATGATCAGCAGGCGATGATCGCGCCCCGCATCGCAGGACAGCGCGAATTCCTCGCTGGTTCCGCCGCCGGGGAGCGGGCAGGGCCAGCTTGCCGGAACCATCAGGCGCCGCGCTTCGCCTCTACGAACGCGAGCAGGCCGCCGTAAGTCTCCAGCATCTCGCCTTCGATCTCGTCGTCGTCGATGATGATGTCGAGGCGATCCTCGAGTTCAGTCAGAAGACCGGCCACGGCCATCGAATCCAGTTCGGGAAGGTGCCCGAACAGGCCTGTGTCATCATCGAACGTATCGGCCTGACCCGGCTTGAGCCCAAGCACATCCGTCAGGATGCGGCGCAGCAGCAGGTCGGTTTGGTCTGGCATGGCCCCTCGGCAATCTGTCATTCTTGACGGCGCCCTCTAGCCGCGCTTCGCACTTGCGGCAAGTGACCGCAGACCGATCCCGGCAAGAGAAGCCCAATTGCGCGGATCGAAAGGGCGGAACATGTCGAGCCGGTAGCGGGGCCGCTGGGTTTCCATCCAGTCCTGCTTGTAACGATCGTCGCCGGTGCCGAAATCGACGAGATCCACGCGGTCGATTTCGATCACGTGGCGCATCAGCGCCGCCGTCAATACGGAGCCGGGAGAAAGCGGCTTTGCGGCCTCCCGGTGGGCGAGCTTGTGGATGAACGCGGTGCCGCCCTCCACCGTCCACATCTGGGCGGCAATGGCAGGGCCTTCGGGAGCATCGGCAGCATGGGCCAAGGCAAGGCGCAGGCGGCCCGCTGTGCCCTCTGCTTCGGCAAAAGTACGCAGGAACGCGGGCGAGCCTTCCTCGGGCTTCCAACTCTCGGAGTAGATTGCTTCGTACTGTTTCCAGGCTTCGGCGTCGAAGCGGGACAACACCCGGGTCGTGACTTTGCCCGACTTGCGCTTGAGGGTCGTGCGCAGCTTTCCGGGGCGGCCGGCGAGATAGTCCTCGAAACTGCGCTCCATGACCGGAAGCACGCGATTGGTGTCGCAGACTTCGCGTCGAACGAGCCACCCGGTGGCCTTGAATGCTCTGGTGAGGGTGGACATGCTCCCGTCCTCTTCCGGCAATCCGTGAAGCGTCACGCGGTGTGTCCGGCGGCCCAGATCGCGAGCCAGAGCCTGCAGGGGAGCTTCGCCGCTGAGGATCGGTCTGAACCGGAAAGTGTACCAGTTAGCCAGTGCCGAAAGCTGGCCGCGATGCCCGCAGAGCGGAAGAATCGCCACGCCATCAGCTGATTTCGCCACCGCAAGCACTGGCAGGATGCCGCAGTGTTCGACCAAGCCCTGCCACCAGGCCAGTCGATCGAAGGGCGCATGCTGCTGCGCGTCGGAGAGCAGCCGCGCAAGCGCTTCATCCGATTGCACTTCCTTAAGATCGGAGTGATAGTCGATCTGCAAACTCGCCACGTACCCCTCGCGGAGCCTTTCCTTCTCATGCCCGGCCCAACAACGCTCGGCCCAATGTCCGATAGCGCCGAAAATCCGATCCTGCCGCTCGATCACCTCGTGCTGCGAGGGGTCGATTCAGATGACGCGCTAGTGCTGCGCGAAGGCGTGCTTAGCTGGAAGGATTTAAGAAGGCGTGTCTCTCTTCTTGCCGCTTGGCTGGCTCGCGAGGTTCCCGAGCGGGGCGCGCGGGTGGCGACGTGGGCGGCCAAGGGGGAACTCACCTGCCTCATGCCGCTGGCGGCGGCGCGGGCGGGGCTGGTGCATGTTCCGGTCAATCCGCTGCTCAAGCATGCACAGGTCGCGCATATCCTTTCGGATAGCGGTGCTGTGCTGCTGATCGGAACGCCGGCCCGGCTCAAGACGCTGGAAGCGGACGACGTTCCCGCGCATTGTCGGCAGTTGGGGGAGGCAGAGGCACTTTCGACTGCGGCCGAACTCGACGGTGATATGCTACCTTCCGAGGCTGATCCCGACGACCTGGCCGCAATTCTGTACACCAGCGGATCCACGGGGCGCCCGAAGGGGGTCATGCTGAGCCACGCGAACATGTGGCTCGGGGCCGAAAGTGTCGCGGACTACCTAGGTCTGGCGCGGGACGACCGGACCTTGGCGGTGTTGCCGCTTTCGTTCGATTACGGGCAGAACCAGTTGCTTTCGACTTGGCATGCGGGGGGCTGTGTAGTCCCGCTCGACTATCTGATGCCGCGCGATCTGGTGAAGGCGGTGGAGAAGCATGCCATCACGACACTGGCGGCCGTGCCCCCGCTCTGGGTGCAGGTCACCGAAATGGAATGGCCGGTGCAAACGGCATCGCGCCTGCGGCGCCTAACCAACAGCGGCGGCGCCTTGACCGTGGACCTCGTTCGGCGACTCAGGGCGCTGTTCCCCCAAGCTCGGCTGTTCCCGATGTACGGCCTGACCGAAGCTTTTCGCTCGACATATCTAGACCCCGATCTCGTCGATACGCATCCCACGTCCATGGGCATGGCCATTCCCCACGCAGAAATACTTGTTATCAATGACTTGAATACTGTATCTCAGGATGGAGAAGAGGGGGAATTGGTCCATTGCGGACCACTGGTGGCGCAAGGATACTGGCAGGATCCGGCGCGCACCGCCGAACGCTACAGACCGGCGCCTGCCGCCTCGCGATATGGCGGGATCGCCGTCTGGTCTGGGGACCGCGTGAAGCGCGAGCCGGACGGTTTGCTGTATTTCGTCGGTCGCCGCGATGCGATGATCAAGAGCGCAGGCAATCGCATTTCGCCTCAGGAGGTCGAGGACGCCGCGCTTGCGACCGGGCTTGTCGCTGAGGCGGTCGCTCTGGGCGTGCCGGACGAACGACTGGGGCAGGCCGTTCATCTGGTGGTCCGGGCCTCGCCGGAAACTTCAGACGCAGTCGAAGAACTGCCACGTAAACTCATGCAGGAACTTCCGAATTTCATGCATCCCAAAGTGATTCACTGGCGTGAAACGATGCCGGTCAGCCCGAATGGAAAGCTCGATCGTACCGGTCTTGCCACCGAGATCGTGCATGGGATCGAGCAAGGGGGGGCAGCCGCATGAAGCCGCTGGGGCCGATTCCGGTCGGGTACGAAGCCATCGGCGGCACGCTTGCTATCGGTGGCCGACCCGTGACGCATTGGGTCGAGGAAGCGGCGTCGACGCCATTGTTTCTCTATAGCAGCGACCTCATCCGTGGACGTGTGGCCGCGTTGCGCTCGTCGCTGCCTGGGCGTGTCGCTCTCCACTACGCAGTCAAGGCCAACCCGTTCCCGCCGCTGTTGGCGCTGATGGCCGGGCTGGTCGACGGGTTCGACATTGCATCGGGAGGGGAGCTCGAAATCGTCCGCGATGCGGGCCTCCCTTTGCATCACGTCAGTTTTGCCGGGCCGGGCAAACGCGACGCCGAACTGGAAACGGCGATCCTCTCCGGCGTGACGCTCAATCTGGAATCCGAGGGCGAAGCAGTCCGCGCCATCGCCATCGGTGATCGGCTGGGCATCGCTCCCCGTCTCGCCATTCGCGTGAACCCGGAGTTCGATCTCAAGGGATCGGGAATGAAGATGGGCGGCGGCGCCAAACCGTTCGGTGTCGATGCCGAACGGGTGCCTGCGCTGGTGCGCGAGGTCGTCGCCAGTGGTGCGGAATGGCGCGGGTTTCATATTTTCGCGGGAAGTCAGGCGCTCGATGCCGAGGCGATCGCCGAGACGCAGGGCCAGGCGCTGGCGCTGGCGGCTCGGCTCGCCGAAGACAGTGGAACGCCACTCCCGCACTGCAATCTGGGTGGCGGGCTCGGTATTCCCTATTTCCCAGGGGACACGCCGCTTGATCTTTCGCTCCTCGGCGAGCGCTTGGCTGCGCGACTGGAGACACTTCCCGAGGTGCTGCGGGACACGCAGTTCTGCATCGAACTGGGGCGCTATCTCGTCGGTGAAGCTGGCGTCTATATCGCGCGTATTGTCGATCGCAAGATCAGCCACGGCGAAGTCTTTCTCATCACCGATGGCGGGCTGCATCATCAGCTTGCGGCTTCGGGCAATTTCGGGACCGTGGTGCGGCGCAATTACCCTTCGGCGATCGCCACCCGTTTCGGCGCGGAAGTGGAGGAGGAAGCCTCGATCGTCGGATGCCTCTGCACGCCGCTCGACAAGCTGGCGGACAAAGGCGGTTTCCCTCGCGCCGAAGTGGACGACCTGATCGCGGTGTTTTGCGCCGGGGCCTATGGTGCCAGCGCCAGTCCGGCCAGCTTCCTCGGCCAGGGCCCCGCGAAAGAAATGCTGGTCTGACCTTGCGTTAACGCCTGAATCGCTCGCGTCCCGATTTGGGACCGCCGTGGAATTAGCCTTGCAAGGCTAACGCAATATTCACCGTTTGCATCGATACGGGGGACTGAATTTTGCCGGGCCTGACTTGCGCGCATGGCGTGCGAAGCGGGCCGGGCGCAGGACGAGGACGTTTTGATGCCGCATCTTCCAGCCCGACTTCTGGCCGCTACCGCGCTTGCCAGCGTCGCCCTGACCGGATGCGGCGCCTCCGGCGGCCCTGCCCGGGAATTGCCGCCCGCGTCTTTCGTGTCGATGCAGGAAGGGCCGGGTGAGGAATACGTCATCGGTCCGCTCGATCAGTTGACCGTCTTCGTCTGGCGCAACCCCGAACTCGGCGCGAAAGTGCAGGTTCGCCCCGATGGCCGCATCACCACGCCGCTGATCACCGACATGCCCGCCGTGGGCAAGACGCCTTCGATGCTGGCCGAGGACCTGCGCCTTCAGCTGTCGCAATACATCGAGGACCCGCTGGTTTCGGTCATCGTCGATGGGTTCTCAGGCACGTTCAGTCAGCAGATCCGCATCGTCGGCGCCACCGAAAAGCCTGCGTCGATCCCGTACCGCGCGAACATGACCGTGCTGGACGCGATGATCGCGGTGGGGGGGCTTTCCGAATATGCCTCGGGCAACAGCGCGCGCCTGATCCGCTTCGACAAGACGGCGGGCAAGCAGCAGGAATACAAACTGCGCCTCGGCGACCTGCTCAAGAAGGGCGACAGCAAGGCCAACGTCATGCTGTCTCCCGGTGACGTGATCATCATCCCGGAAAGCATGTTCTAAGATGGATTCGCTCTACGAAGAACTGCTCGCCGGACTGCACAGCATCTGGCATCGTCGCTGGATCGCGCTGGCCGTGGCCTGGGCGGTCTGCCTTGCGGGCTGGCTGGTCGTGGCGCTGATCCCGAACAGCTACGAATCGCACGCGCGCATCTTTATCCAGCTCGACGACGCCCTGGCTGAGCAGGTCGGCATCGGCGTGGCGGACAAGAAGCGCGACATCGAGCGAATTCGCCAGACCCTCACCAGCGCCGTGAACCTCGAGAAGGTCGTTCGGGCGACGCGCCTCGGCGACACCATCGAGAACCCCAAGGCGATGGAAGCGGCGGTCCTCAAGCTGGGCAAGAACGTCAAGGTCGTGAGCCAGGAGGACAACCTCTTCGAGATCACCGCGACCGCCAACGACAGTTCCTTCTCTGATGCCGAGAACGCCAAGCTGGCGCAGAGTGTGGCACAGAAGCTGATCGACATCTTCCGTGAGGAGAACCTCTCCGGCAATCGCGGTGACATGGTCGAGACGCTGGAGTTCGTGAACCAGCAATTGCGTACGCGCGAGCGCGAGCTGGAATCGGCCGAGAGCAAGCGCACCGCCTTCGAAGCGCAGCACCCGGAAATGGCGCTGGGTGGCGCGGCCGTGGCGCAGCGTCTGGAAACTTCGCGCGCGACGCTGCGCGATATCGATGCCGACCTTTCGGCGGCGCAGAGCGCGCTGGCGGCGATCGACGGGCAACTTGCAGGCACGCCGCGCACGATCTCTGGCGGCGCGGCGGATGGCGGGGCGCAGTCCTCGCTCGCCCGCGCACAGGCTGATCTCGCGGCGATGCGAGCGCGCGGCCTTACCGAGAATCACCCGGACGTGATCGCGGCCAAGAACCAGGTTGCGGCGCTGCGTGCGCCTGCGGCTCAGGAAGCGGCGAGCGGCGGCGGCACGATGAATCCGGCCTATTCCTCGCTCCAGTCGATCCGCGCCGAGCGGCAGGCGAGCGTACAGGCTTTGCAGTCGCGCAAGGCGGCCACGCAGTCCGATCTTGCCTCGCTGACTGCCTCCGCGATCTCCGATCCCGAACTCGCGACCCAGGCCCAGCGCATCAATCGTGACTACGACGTGCTTCGCCAGCAGTACGACAAGCTTCTCCAGGACCGCGAGGAACTGCGCCTGCGCGGCGAAGTGAAGACCGAGCGCGAAGCGGTGAAGTTCCAGGTCGTCGATCCGCCGACGAGCCCGCGTACGCCGGTCGCGCCGAACCGTCCGGTGCTGCTGCTGGGCGTGCTGATCGTGGGCTTCGCGGGTGGGTGCGCCGGCGCCTTCGCCTTGAGCCGGGTGCGTTCGGTCTTCGCAACCACCGCGGGGCTGGAGAAGGCGACCGGCCTGCCGGTGCTGGGCGCCATCTCGCACAGCCTGACGGACCGGGCACGCGCGCTCCGGGCCAAGCGCCTCAAGTATTTCTATGCCGGGACCGCCGCGCTCTGCGGACTGTTCGTGGTGCTGCTTGCCGCCGAATTCATTCAGCGTGGCATGGTGGCGTGAGGGGACTGACATGACCGATCATCGCAAGATCCCCGTTCCCAACCAGCCTGATGAACCGGAGGGCGAATCGCTGTTCGAGCGCGCCAATGGCCGGTTCGACTTCAACACGCTGATTGCGAAGCCTGTGGCGTTCCCGGAGCGGTCCGCCAGGCGTGCGCCTGCAAGGCCAGAGCCCGTTTCCGCTCGACCCGCACACGCGCCTGCAGCCGTGGTTCCGGCTCCGGCGCCTCAGCCCGCCGCAGAACCGGCGCCTGAGCCCGCACGCTTCAGCGATACCGTGCATCCCGTCGATCGCGAGCACCTGCGCGAGCAGGGCCTGATCGTGCCCGAAGGCGCGGTCACCGAGCTTCTGGAGGAGTTTCGCATCATCAAGCGCCAGCTGCTGGTTCAGGCTGCAGACCTGCGCCGCCAGAAGGCGGGGCCGATGGCACAGCGCGTGCTGATCTCCTCGCCGCATCCGGGCGAGGGCAAGACTTACTGCGCTCTCAATCTCGCGCTGTCGATCGCGGCGGAGAAGGAGAGCGAAGTCCTGCTCGTCGATGCCGACTTCGCCAAGCCTTCGATCCTCTCCGCGCTCGGCCTTCCGGGCGGTCCGGGGCTGATGGACGCGCTGATGGACGAGACGATCGACGTTGCGACTTGCGTGCTCGGCACCGACATTCCCGGGCTCTGGGTGCTCCCCGCGGGAGATACGACGGCGCACGACAGCGAGTACCTGTCCAGTTCACGCACCGCCCGTATCCTCGACCGGCTGACGCAGGGTGCGGCGAACCGCATGGTGATATTCGACTCGCCTCCTGCGCTGGCGGCTTCGCCTGCGGCCGAACTCGCCAAGTACGTTGGCCAGACGGTCGTGATCGCGCGCGCCGACAAGACCGGGCGAGGGTCGCTGGACGACGCGATCTCGCTGCTGGGTGCATGCCCTAACGTGCAACTGCTGCTCAACGCGGCCCAGTTCAGCCCGAGCGGTCGCCGCTTCGGCTCCTATTATGGATACAAGGGATGACCCGCATGAAGCAGGCATCTGGCATGGTGGCGCTGGCGGCGCTCGCCTTTGCGCTGCCGGTGGCGGCTCATGCCCAGTCGACCGGCTACGGTAGCGGCATGGGTAGCGCCGGTTCCGGCATGGGCGGCGATAGTGCATCCGATGCGACCTCCGGCAAGTCCGATCGCGCGTCGCGGCGCGGTGCGAAGGGGCAGACCAAAGGTCAAGGCGGCAAGCGCATCGACATCGCACCTTACATCGAGGTCGACCAGATCGTCACCGCCGAACTTTCGCCCGGTAGCGACGTGCTGACTTACACCCAGGTCGCGGTCGGCGTGGATGCCTCGATACAGGGACGCAACAATGGCGCTTCGGCCTCGGTGCGCTACCAGCGCCAGTTCGGCTGGGGCAAGAAGGCGGGCGACGGGGATGTGATCAGCGGCCTCGTGCGCGGCTACACAACTATCGCGCCGGGCGTTACCTTGGAGGCTGGAGCACTCGCTTCTCAGGTCAATGTCGAGAACGGTGGCTCCGCGCTTGCCGCAGGACCGCTCTCGGGCAACGGCAAGTCCACAGTCTATTCGGTCTATGCCGGCCCCTCCGTGACCCAGCGGATCGGCGACCTCGACGTGGGCGCCAACTACCGCGCCGGTTTCACCAAGGTCGAGCAGTCGAACGCTTCGCGTGACCTCCAGACCGGTGCAGCGGCCGACGTCTTCGACAAGAGCGTCGTCCAGTCTGCGGACGTGCAGGCGGGCTTCGCGCCGGGCACAGTGCTGCCGGTCGGCGTGGGCGTCGGCGGCAGCTTCTATCAGGAGGATATCTCCAACCTCGACCAGCGGGCCCGCGACATGCAGGCCCGGGCGATGGTCACCGTGCCGGTCAGCCGCACCGTTCAGGTGGTTGGCGCAATCGGCTATGAGGACTTGGAGATTTCCAGCCGCGATGCCGTTCGCGACGCCGATGGAGCGCCGGTGATCGGTTCCGACGGCCGCTATGTCACCGACAAGTCCTCTCCGCGCGAGATGGCCTACGACGTCAGCGGCCTCATCTGGGATGCCGCCGTGATGTGGCGCCCGAGCCGTCGCACTTCGCTGTCGGCGCATATCGGCCGTCGCTATGGTTCGACCAGCTTCGGCGGCACGCTGGCTTATGCGCCAAGCGATCGCAGCCAGTTCAACGTTGCGGTCTACGACAACGTCTCGGGCTTTGGCGGGCAGGTCAACCGCGCGCTCGATCAGCTGCCGGACGATTTCGAGGTCGTACGCGATCCCATCACCGGGGAACTGCGCGGCTGCGTCGCCTCGCTGGAGGGCGGTAACTGCCTGTCCAGCGTCCTAGGCTCGGTCCGCTCGTCTACTTTCCGGGCGCGCGGCGTGGCGGCGAACTATTCAATGAAGTTCGGCCGCCTGAGCGCAGGGATCGGCGCGGGCTACGACCGCCGCAAATACATCGCCGCGCAGAATACCGTCCTCGCCTCCGCCAATGGTGTGCTGGATGAGAACTGGTGGCTGGTGGCCTACATCGGCGGTGATCTGGGCCGCGACGCGGGCTGGTCGGCCAACGTCTACGCCAACTGGGTCAGCAGCAACGATCCGCTGACCGGCGACGTTGCCGGCTACGGGGCTTCGGCCAGCTACTACAAGATGTTCGCGCCGCGCCTGCGTGGTACGCTTGCGATCGGCATTGACGGGGCGAAGAACGACACGCCCTCCATCGACGACCTGTGGACCGCTTCGGCGCTCGCGGGTCTGCGCTATACCTTCTGAGGAGAGAAACCCGATGTTCGACGACTTCTACGGGCTCGACGCCAGGCCTTTCCAGCTTACTCCCGATCCGGCGTTCTATTTCGAGAGCAGCACGCATCGCAAGGCGCTGTCCTACCTCGGCTACGGTCTTGCCCAGGGCGAGGGCTTCGTGGTCATCACCGGCGAGGTCGGCGCGGGCAAGTCCACACTCGTCGCCTACCTGATGGCGACCATCGATCCGGCGCGCATGACGGCCGCCAACGTGGTGACCAGCGCGCTCGACGGCGAGGAGATCGTCCACGTCGTCGCGCAGTCGTTCGGGCTGCCGGTCATGGGGCATGACAAGGCATCCGCGCTCGGCACGCTGGAAGCGTTCTTCCACGACGAGGCGCGTGCAGGACGCCGCTGCCTGCTGATCGTCGACGAGGCGCAGAACCTTTCGGTCAGCGCGCTGGAAGAGCTGCGCATGCTCTCCAACTTCCAGCTCGGCTCGCACCCGCTGCTGCAGACGCTGCTGCTCGGCCAGCCCGAGTTCCGCGAGACCTTGCTCGAGAGCAACCAGCTCGAACAGCTGCGTCAGCGCGTTATCGCGACGCACCATCTCGGCCCGATGCACGTGCGCGAGGTCCAGCCTTACGTCGAGCACCGCCTCGGCTGCGTCGGCTGGAAGGGCAACCCGAGCTTCGATGCGGCGCTGTTCCCGGCGATCCATGAGGCGACCGGCGGTATCCCCCGCCGCATCAACCAGATCGTCAACCGTTTGCTCCTGCTGGGTGCGGTGGACCGCCGAGAGCACCTCGACGCCGCGATGCTCGAGCAGGTGCTTGACGAGATGAACGACGACGGCGCGCTGGCAGTGGTCACCAAGGTCGCGGAGCCTGAAGTTGCCGCTGCGCAACCGGTGGAAGCCGCGGCTTTCGCAAGTGCGCCGGTGCAGGCGATCGATACCTCCGTTGTCATGGCGCTGATCGAGTCGGCACTCGCCGATCGCGAGGCGCTGGATACGGAAGGCGCGACCGCGCTCATCGAGGCGGCGCTCGCTCATCGCGACATGCTCGACACCGCCGGCGCCAATGCGCTGATCGAGGCTGCCATGGCCGGGCGCGACACGCAGATTGGTGAGTTGCACTCGGCGATCGCACAACTCACCGCTGCTGCCGAAGAGCGCGAAGCCTCGGCACGGCAGGCGCAGGGCGAGCAGTTCGGGGCGCTTGAGCAGCAACTGGCGGATGCCATCGCCCGCTCGGACAAGCTCGAGGCGCGCCTCGGCGAGACCGAGCGCACGCTGCGTCACACGCTGACCATGCTGATCGAGTGGATCGAGAGCGGCGACGGCCAGCGCAACGTCGCCTGAGGGAGTTTCTACCCCATGTCGGTGCCGATCAACGGCCTTTCGGTCGATGTCGAGGACTGGTTCCAGGTCGGCGCCTTCGAGAAGGTGATCGACCGGGAGAACTGGAACTCGCTGGCCACGCGCGTCGAGCGTAACTGCGACGAAATCCTGCGGCTTTTCGCCGACGCGGGGGTGAAGGGCACGTTCTTCACCCTCGGCTGGGTGGCGGAACGGAATCCCGCCTTGATGTGGCGGATCGCCGAAGAAGGCCACGAGGTCGCCAGCCATGGCTGGGATCACGAGCGCGTGTTCCGTCTCGGCAGGAAGGCCTTCGCCGCCGACATCGACCGTGCCCGCAAGGTGATCGAGGACGCCTCGGGCCAGACGGTCAAAGGCTACCGCGCGCCCAGCTTCTCGATCGATGCCCGTACGCCCTGGGCCTTCGAGGTGCTGGCGGAGCAGGGCTATGCCTATAGCTCCAGCGTGGCTCCGATCGCGCATGACCATTATGGCTGGCGGGAAGCTCCGCGCTTTGCCTTCCGGCCGATCGCCGATGCCGAACTGATCGAGATCCCGGTCACGACCGCCCGGTTCGCCGGACGGCGGCTGGCGGCTGGCGGCGGCGGCTTCTTTCGGGTGCTTCCTTACGGGTTCTCGCGCTGGGCGATCCGGCAGGTGAACCGCGATGATCGGCGCCCGGCGGTGTTCTACTTCCACCCGTGGGAGATCGATCCCGGCCAGCCCCGCGTCGAAGGGGCGCCGCTGCGCTCGCGTTTCCGGCACTACACGAACCTGTCGGTGATGGCCGACAAGCTGGAGCGACTGGTCGGCGAATTCCGCTGGGGCCGCATGGACGAACTGGCCGCGCGCGAAGCCTTGCGCGCCGAACCGCTGGCCTTCGCTGCATGAACGCGCCCTTCGTGCCACTGACCGCGCAAGTCCGTCTCGTCGATCTGACCGACCCGGGCGAGGTCGCGCGCCTTCAAGGCTTCGTGGCGCGCCATCCGCAGGGGACGCCGTTCCATCGCCCCGCATGGTTCGTCTCGGTGGCAAAGGCGACCGGCAACCGCGCGCTGGCGCTCGTTCAGGAGAAGGGGGGCGAGATCGTTGCTTTCCTGCCGCTCGATGCCATTCATTCGCCGGTATTCGGCCGACTGCTGGCCTCGACCGGGTTCGCGGTCGGCGGCGGGCTGCTGGCGACCGGGGACGCCGATACCACCGCCGTATTCGCCGCCGTTGAGGAACTGGCACTGCGCCTCACCTGCCCGACGATCGAACTTCGCGGCGGGGTACTTCCTCCGGCGGGCGAAGGCTGGGCACTCAAGACCCGTTCACACGCCAACTTCGCCCGCCCGCTCGCGGCTGACGACGAAGCGCAACTGCTGGACATCCCGCGCAAGCAGCGCGCCGAAGTGCGCCGCTCGCTGGGCATGGACCTGACGATCGAGATAGGCACTGCGGAAGCGGATCGCGCCGCGCATTACGCCGTGTTCTGCGAAAGCTATCGCAACCTCGGCACGCCGGTCTTTCCCCGAGCGCTGCTCGATGCGGTCATCGATGGTTTCGGCGACGATGCGGACATTCTCACGGTGCGGCATCAGGGCGTGCCGGTGGCGAGCGTCATCAGCGTCTATCATCAGGGCGCCGTCATGCCGTATTGGGGCGGCGGAACCTGGGACGCCCGGCGCCTCAGAGGCAACGACCGGATGTACTACGAACTCATGCTCCACGCCCGGCGGCGCGGCTGCACGGTATTCGACTTCGGCCGCTCGAAGACGGACAGCGGGGCCTATAATTTCAAGCGCAACTGGGGCTTCGAGCCAGAGCCGCTGACGTATGCGACCTGGACGGCTCCCGGCATTGCCAGGCGCGATGCCGACCCGACGAGCGGCAAGCTCTCGCTGCAGATCAAGCTGTGGCAGCGGCTGCCTCTGGCAGTGGCCAATCGCCTCGGCCCCCTGATTGCACGCGGTATCGGTTAATGGGTGAAATTCTGTTCCTGGCGCACCGCATCCCGTTTCCCCCGGATCGCGGTGACAAGATACGCTCCCATCACGTGCTCAAGGCGCTTGCCGCACTGGCTCCGGTGCACGTGGCCACATTCTGCGACGACGAGCAGGACCGTGCGTTCGAGCCGGACCTGGCCAACCTTGCCGCAAGCTATCGCCTGGTCGAGCGGTCCAAGTCGCTGCCGGTCGCCGGAGTGCAGGCACTGGCCAGCGGTCGGCCGATCAGCCTCACCGCGTTTTACGACAAGCAGCTCGAAGCCTATGTGCGCGACCTGCTTGCCGAGCGGGACATCGATACCGTCTACGTTTTCTCCGGCCAGATGGCCCAGTACGTGCCCGGCGAATTCCGTGGCCGCGTCGTTGCCGACCTGGTGGACGTCGACTCCGCCAAGTTCGAAGCCTACGCCGCGAAAGGACGTGGCTTTCGATCATGGATGGAGCGGCGAGAAGGCCGCCTTCTGCGCCAGGAAGAGGCGAGGATATGCGCAGGTGCCTCCGTCACGTTGCTGATAAGCGGCGCCGAAGTGGGCCTCCTGCGTTCGCGCCTCGCCAGTGATAGCCATGGAGAGCGTTACGGCGAGCATGGCCGCGTGCGGGCAATGGGCAATGGCCTTGACGCCGCATATTTCGACCCCGGCGCAGTAAGCCCGGAACCGCGCATGATAGAGAAGGGCGCGCCGCGCATCGTCTTCACCGGACAGATGGACTACGCGCCCAACATCGAGGCCGCCACGCGCGCCATCGATCGCGTGTTGCCCCTCGTGCGCCAGACCTGTCCCGACGCCACGCTGCATATCGTAGGGCGCAATCCGCCACCGGTTCTGCGGGACCGCTCGGGACGGGATGGCATCCAAGTCTGGGGCAGGGTGGATGACATCCGGCCGTGGCTCACCGCTGCGGATGTCGCCCTGGTGCCGCTCGAAATCGCGCGCGGTGTGCAGAACAAGGTACTTGAAGCGATGGCGATGGGCTTGCCCGTAGTTCTTTCCCCTGGCGCGGCGATCGGCATCGACGCGCTCGACGGGCGTGATTTCGCGATACGTGACGGCGATGCCGCGATGGCACAAGCCGTCCTCGACCTCGCGCGCGCGCCAGAGGCCGCGAAACTGATGGGTGCTGCTGCCCGGACGTGGATCGTCGGCAATGCCAGCTGGGAGGCCGCACTGGCGCGCCTTCCCGAATATCTCGGAACGATGAGCGAGGCGCTTACGGATGTCGCCTGAGCTGGCCGCATCCATTGCGGGGCCCGCCCGTGCGTGGCGCGCTCTTTCGCCGCAATGGCGCGGCGCTCTCCCGCGCCTCGGCGCGGCATGGCTGGTGCTGCTGGCCGGCTTTGCGGGAGACTGGGCGGCGATGGCGCGGCAGTGGTGGGACATTTCCACCTACAACCATGTCCTGCTGATCCCTGTGATCCTCGGCTGGCTAGTCTGGCAGCGCTGGCCACAGTTGGAGCAGCTTACGCCCCTGGCCTGGTGGCCGGGCCTGGCCTTGCTTTCGGGCGCGGCGTTCCTGTGGTTGCTAGGGGCAATGTCGGGGCTGGACCTTGCCCGGCAGGCGGGAGTCGTGGCCATGCTGGGGGCATGCGTCCCCTTGATCCTTGGTGTCAGAATCAGCGTGGCGCTGGTGTTCCCACTCGGCTATCTTGTGTTCTTGGTCCCCGTCGGTGAGGAACTGGTAAACGTCCTGCAGACGATTACCGCCGAGATCACAATCGCCCTGACGCACCTCAGCGGCATTCCCGCCGAGATCGACGGTGTCTTCATCAATACGCCGGCCGGTCTCTTCGAGGTCGCTGAAGCCTGTTCGGGCGTGAAGTTCCTCATTGCCATGGCCGCATTCGGCGTTCTTGCGGCCAATGTCTGCTTTCTGAGCTGGCGCCGCCGTACGGCGATGCTGCTGGCCTGCGTGGCCGTACCTATCCTGGCGAATGGCGTTCGTGCCTGGGGTACGATCTATGCCGCCCAGATTTTCGGTATCGAGGCGGCGGCGGGCTTCGACCATATCGTCTACGGCTGGTTCTTCTTCGCGATCGTGCTGGCGCTGGTGATCGCGTGCGCCTGGCGATTTTTCGATCGGCCCCTGAATGCTCCGGTGATCGACCTTGTCGCCATTGAGAATGCCTCCTGGCTGGGTCGTCTGGAGGGCTTCGCCTTTCCCGGCACTGCAGCGTTGGTCGGGTTCGCGCTCGTGCTGGGCGCGGCGCGGTGCTGGGCGCTTGCGGCGGATACTATCGCCGCGCCGATGCCCGCGCGCATCGACCTGCCTGTAGTCGAGGGATGGACCCGCGTGGACTACGCGCCGGCGATCTGGTGGGAACCGCGCGCTCAAGGTTCCGATCATCGCCTCCTCGGGCGCTACCGCGATGCCAGGGGGCATCAGGTCGATGTCTTCGTCGCGCTCTATGCCAGTCAGGGAGAAGGGCGCGAGGCCGGCGGTTTCGGCCAGGGCGCGCTAGTCCCCGCCAGCGCCTGGGCGTGGCAGGCACCCGGGCCCTCTCTCGAAGGTGGAAAGGGCGAACGCCTCCTCGGCAACGGCAGTGTCGAGCGGTTGGCCATGACGTGGTATCGTCAGGGCGCCCTTTTGAGCGGGAGCAATGCCCGGCTCAAGCTCGCGGTGATCGCCGACCATCTGCTGTTCCGGGCGGAACCCACGACCATGCTGATTCTTTCCGCCGAAGACATTCCGCGTGGCATGGCCGAGCAGTCGATCGCTTCCTTCCGCGCCTCCACCGGATCGCTTGCGCGCTGGATGGACGGTATCGCTCAGGTCAGGTAGGTCGAGCGACGATGTGCGGGATCGCTGGAATCTATCATCTGGAAACGCCCAAGCCGGTCGATCGCGCCCGGGTCGAGGCTATGTGCGACGCCATCGCGCATCGTGGGCCTGACGGGCAGGGCGTATGGACGGCACCGGGCGTTGCCCTGGGGCATCGCCGCCTGTCGATCATCGACCTGGCAGGCTCACCGCAACCCATGGCCTCTCTCGATGGCCGCGCGATGCTCGTCTTCAACGGCGAGATCTACAACTACCGCGAACTGCGGCATGAGTTGAAGGCGGCTGGGGAGCATTTCCGCACCGATGGCGACAGCGAGGTCATTCTGGCAGCCTGGCGGCGCTGGGGGCCGGATTGCGTCACTCGGCTGTTCGGCATGTTCGCCTTCGCGATCTACGATCTGGATGCACGCACGCTGTTCCTTGCGCGCGATCGACTGGGCGTGAAACCGCTGTACTACGCGCAGTTGAGCGACGGAAGCCTGGCCTTTGGCTCCGAACTCAAGGCCCTGACCGCTCATCCGCTGCTACGGCGGGAGATCGACCCGCTGGCCGTCGAGGATTACCTCACCTGGGGCTATGTCCCTGACGATCGCGCCATCCTGAAGGGCGTCTCCAAACTGCCGGCGGGACATTCTTTGCTGCTGCGGCATGGGGCGCCGATGCCGCGCCCGGCGCAGTGGTGGGACGTCTCCTTTGCAGAACGGCGCAAGGGTAAACCCGCCGACCTTGAGGCCGAACTGCTGCATCTGATGCGCCAGGCGGTGTCATCTCGCATGGTCGCCGATGTCCCGTTGGGCGCGTTCCTGTCGGGCGGTGTCGACAGTTCCAGCGTCGTCGCGTTCATGGCCGAAGCGAGCGGCAATCCGGTACGCACCTGCTCGATCGGATTCGATGTCGCCGGGCTTGATGAGAGTGCCTATGCGACGAAGATCGCGCAGCGCTTCGGCACGAACCACGCCTCTCGGATCGTTTCCCCCGACGACTTCGCCGCCATCGACCAGCTCGCGGGCATGTTCGACGAACCGTTCGCCGACGCCTCTGCCCTCCCGACGTGGCGGGTCTGCCAGCTGGCGCGTGAATCGGTCACGGTGGCGCTGTCGGGGGACGGTGCCGATGAGGCGCTCGGTGGCTATCGCCGGCATGTGTTCCAGGCCGGCGAGGACAGGGTCAGGGCGTTGTTGCCGCAATCGCTGCGGGGGCCGGTATTCGGAGCGCTTGGTAAGGTCTATCCGAAGGCCGACTGGGCTCCGCGGCCGTTGCGCGCGAAATCGACCCTTCTCGCGCTGGCGGGTGATTCTGCGCAAGGCTACGCGCGTTCCATGGCGTTTCTGCCGCCCGAATTGCGCGACCGCCTCTATTCCGACGAGTTCCGCCGTCTGCGAGGCGATTACCGCGCCGAGGATCCGGTGCTCGCGCTGATGCGCGGGGCGCCGGCTCGTTCCGGGCTCGATCGCGCCCAATATGCAGACCTCAAGGTCTGGCTGCCGGGCGACATTCTCACCAAGGTCGATCGCACGAGCATGTCGGTCAGCCTCGAGGCGCGCGAGCCGCTGCTGGATCACCGCCTGATCGAATTCGCGGCGAGCTTGCCGGAGCGGATGCGCGTACAGGGCGGGCAGGGCAAGTGGCTGATGAAGCGGGCGATGCGGCGCTATCTGCCCGATGACGTGCTCTTTAGGCCCAAGCAGGGCTTCGTGACGCCGATCGCGCAATGGTTTCGTGGTCCGCTCGCCGAAACGGCCCGTGACATTGCGGGAGGAACTGCCTTGGCGCGCACCGGCTGGTTCGACCAGCGGCGCCTCTTGGGTCTCGTCGACGCGCATGTATCGGGAACTTCGGACAATTCCCGATTGCTCTGGCAGATGCTCATGCTTGACAAGGCATTTACCTCGCTGGGTGTCAATTGATCAGCCCGCTTGACGGCGCTTTGCCCGGAAATTCGGCGTTTCGGCCGGACCACGCCATTAACTACACAGTTTCTTAGTATCTTTGCGATAGCTCATGCCCACCAGAGCCTCATTTGCAGGGCATGAATGAACAGAATCGGTCGCCATCACCAGTATTCAGAGCGGAAGCCTGCCGCGCTGGTGAAGTGCGCCTGGGGCAACCTCACGGTTCGGGCAGGGGGAAAGCCATGACCGACGTGTGGGGGCAGTTTCGCAGCTTCTGGAAAAGGCCGCGTGTCCGGATCGTTTTCTGGGCAGCGTTGACGGGCCTTGCGATGGGTATCAGCGGTCTTGGTCTGCCGCTTGAGGACTACTTGCGCAACGTGCGCTGGATGTCCCGCACACAGCCGGCGAGCGGCGACATCGCCATCGTTCTGCAGGACTCTCAGACTCTTATCCAACTCGGCGCCAATGACATCTCTCATGGTAACGACGCAGATGCGATCAACCAACTCTTTGCTGCAGGCGCAAAGCGAGTCTTCTTCGACCGGTCGTTTTCGATGCCGGGTAACGCAGCTGACGATGCCAAGTTTGTGGCAGCGCTGAAGGCGAACCATGGAAAGGTGGTGCTGGGTGCTGCGGTGGACAGCAATGGCCAGATGGGTAACTTTGCCGGCAAGATTCCGCTTCAGGCTTATCGCGACCATGCCGGAGTGGCATCGGTGCTGGTTCGCCATCGCCCACTCAATCAGAACGTCCAGCTTCCTTATGCATCTGGAAGCCCGGTGGGCAAGATTCCCTCCCTTGCAGCTGCGATTGCCGGGGTGAATGGCAGCACCGACGAACTGTTCTTCCCGGACTTTTCAATCGCCGTCAGTTCGTATCCCACTTTAACTTATATCGATGTGATGCGCGGTCATTTCGATCATTCGCTTGTTCGCGGCAAGAATGTTCTGATTGTTCCGGCTGCAGTAACCTTCAATGATATTCATTCGATCCCCGGTCAGGACGTTAACGCACCGGGGGGCTATTTCCATGCGATTGGCGCCGATACTCTGAAGCTTGGCATGCCGCGTGAGTATGGCTGGTTTCCTGCATACCTGCTGGTTCTGGTCGTTATTGCATCGGGTCTTGGCCGAGGGCGCGTCCTTGACGTCTACCGTTTTACGGGCCTGGTTGCGGTGGTGGGTGCTGTGCCGTTCCTTTTGGACTATGTAAATGTCCAGGTTGAGGTCATTCCTGCCTTTTCCGTGGCGCTGGTGGCTGTCATTCGTATGCGGAACCTCGACAGGGTCGAGGAGGCGGGAGAAACCAACACAGGTTCGGGCTTGCCCAGCGTTCAGGCTTTGCGCAATTCGCCTGATCTGTCCACGCGCATTCTGGTTGCCCTGAAAATCCGCAACTACGGTGGGATCATCGGCAGCTTCGCCGAGCATGTCGAAGCGCAACTCGCCAAGGAGATCGTGCGACGTATCCGCATCAGTGACGAAAGCGTCCTGATCTATCACGAAGGCGGAATGTTCGTCTGGCTGTCATCTATCCGCAGCACTTTCGACCTCTTCGAGAATCTCGAAGGTTTGCACAGGATCGTCCAGAATGGCATCCAGGTAGGTGGTATCGACATCGACCTGTCGTTCAACTGCGGCATCGACTCGGATTTCGATCGTCCGCTTTCGGGCCGGGTCGCCAGCGCCATGCAGGCAGCCGAAGAAGCCGTGCGAAATGACGAACTGGTCTATCAACACGATGCCCGCAAGCATGAGGCGCAGTGGGAAATCTCGCTGCTGACATCGCTGGATCGCGCGATCGACAACGGGGAAGTCTGGGTGGCCTACCAGCCTAAGCTCGACTTGCGGTCGAACCGCATCAGCGGAGCCGAAGCTCTGGTTCGCTGGACTCATCCCGAGCGCGGACCGATTAGCCCGGATAAGTTCATCCGCATTGCCGAGGAATTTCACCGGATCGAGCGCATCACCCGTTTCGTCATCAACGACGCGGTGAGGGTTGCAGTCGAACTGGAGCGCCATGGGTACGAGATGACGATGTCCGTCAATATTTCGGCCCAACTCCTGCGCAATCCGGGCTTGCCTGGAATGATCGCGGAAATTCTCGCGGCGCATGGCCTTTCGCCTAACCGCCTGATTCTTGAAATCACTGAAACCGATCGTCTCGATCGCAGCTCCAAGACGTTCCAGATGCTCCAGCGCCTGGTCCAGTCCGGTTTGCGCCTTTCGATCGACGACTTCGGCACCGGTAACGCGACGATCGATTATCTGCGCTACCTGCCTGCAAGCGAAGTGAAGATCGACAAGACATTCGTGTCGTCGATGGAGGGTAGCAAGGAAGATCTGCTGCTAGTGCAGTCGATCATCGAGATGGCGCACTCGCTGGACCGCGTCGTCGTGGCCGAAGGTGTCGAGACTGCTAAGGTTTTGGAGATGCTGTCAGGCCTCAATTGTGATCTAGTTCAGGGTTATCATGTGAGTCGCCCTGTCCCATTTCGGGATTTCTTGGACTTCGTATCCGGCCGGAGGGCGCGTTTGATTGGTTAAAAATTCCTT
Organism: Novosphingobium sp. fls2-241-R2A-195; assembly: GCF_030209485.1. Taxonomy (NCBI): domain Bacteria; kingdom Pseudomonadati; phylum Pseudomonadota; class Alphaproteobacteria; order Sphingomonadales; family Sphingomonadaceae; genus Novosphingobium; species Novosphingobium sp. fls2-241-R2A-195. Next base: position 185,628 of record NZ_JARVRY010000007.1, on the reverse strand, counting down.
GATGACTCGTTAACTAACTATTATCCATGAGTTCGACCGTAGCAATGCGGTCGTTCACATGGGGAATGAAGATGAACAAGGACATCTGGGGCGGTGGTTGGTGGGGCGGCGGTCTCTAATAGAGATTTCCGTTGCACTAGTCCGAGATAATTGACTCGGATCACTGCAAATAAAAAGAAGCGCTTTCCAGAAGAACTCCTGTCTTTTGGAAAGCGCTTTTTCTTTATCTACTGCATATGTTTGTGCAAATGGGAATGGGTAATAGCGCCAGATGTGCATGCAAACCGCCGCCATTAGTTGGTTAACCAACTAATATATCGGACGATGCCGCGCAAAATTATGCGGCTTCGGCATAACGAAGCGCATCCCGATTCGGGACTTGTTAACGAAGTTCAGCCTTCGCCGTGGCCGAGTGCGAGGTAATCTGCGCTCTGCATTTCATTAAGGCGGCTGATCGTGCGGTCGAATTCGAACCGTCCAGTCCCGGATTCATACAAATCCTCAGGAGCTGCATCAGCAGCTGCAATCAGCTTGACCTTGTTTTCGTAGAGTGCGTCTATAAGCGTCACGAAGCGTGCCGCCTCATTTCGACGGTCCGGCCCCATCTTCGGAATGCCGACGAGGATCACCGTGTGATAGGCGCGGGCGATCGCGAGGTAGTCCGCCGCACCGCGAGCCTCCCCGCAGAGCCGCTTGAAGCTGAACACGCCGACGCCCTTGAGGCTCTTCGGGACGTGAAGCATCCGGCCGCCGCCGACGTCGATATCCGCCGACGGAACATGTTCGCTGTCTTCGGGGGGGTAGTCGGTGAGACGGTAGAACGCCTCTCGCGCAGCTTCCGTCGAAGGTTCTCCGAGCGGTTCGTGCCAGGTCGCCATGCCACCGAGGCGCTGCATGCGATAGTCCGTCGGGCCGTTCAGGGTCAGGACGTCGAGTTCCTGCTCGATCAGTCCGATGAACGGCAGGAAATGCTCGCGGTTGAGACCGTCCTTGTAGAGCTCGGAGGGCGCGCGGTTCGACGTCGTCACGATCGTCACGCCTTCGTTGGCGATCAGGTACGTGAAGAGCCGGCTCATGATCATCGCATCGGCCGAGTTGTTGACCACCATCTCGTCGAAGGCGAGGCAACGCACGTTTCTAGCAATGGCGGCGGCGACCGGCGGGATCGGGTCGCCGGTTTCCTTCTTGCGCTCGTCGCGCAGGAGCGCGTGGACTTCCAGCATGAAGGCGTGGAAGTGCACGCGGCGCTTGCCGGGAATGTCGAGCGTCTGGACGAACAGGTCCATTAGCATCGACTTGCCGCGTCCGACACCGCCCCACATGTAGACGCCGCGCGGCGTGACGGCCTTCTTGCCCAGCAGCTTGCCGAAAAGACCGGTCGAGGACGACGACTTGTAGAATTCGCGTTGCAAACGGCTCAGTCGCTCGGCGGCCGCTGCCTGCTCCGGATCGGAGCGCAGTTCGCCGGTCGCGACCAGCGCCTCGTAGCGTTCGAGCATCGCGCTCATCGTGGCGCGCCCGGCTTGCGCAAGGTACCCATGAAGCTGGCGACGAGATGGTCGCCCTGCTGCACGGTGCCGCGCATAAATGCGAGGCGACCGGTTTCCTTCATCACTTCGGACACGACGTCGAGCGGCTCGCCGATGCGGCCGGCGCCGATGAACTGGTTGGTCAGTTCCAGCGTCACGCCGCCGATCATTGCCGGGCCGACGATAAGGCAGGCGGCGGCGAACATGCCCACGTCGATCATCGCCAGGGTGACGCCGCCGTGGATCGCATCGAGGATGTTGCTGTGCCGCTCGTCGACTTCAAGCAGTCGCAAGCACGCGCTCCGCGGGCCATCCGGGCGGACGATCATCCGGCCCAGCCCATGGGAGTTGAACCGAGGTCCCTCGTTCAGTTCCCATGTGTGCCAGCCCGGAAACTCCGGGTCCGGCTCATGGACGAATGCATTCTGCACCACGGCGACGCAGCCCGATCAGACCTGTCCTGTCAGACCTGTCGCTCGGCCTGCATCTTCTTGATTTCGGCGATGGCGCGCGCGGGCGAGAGGCCCTTCGGGCACACGTTCGCGCAGTTCATGATGGTGTGGCAGCGGTAGAGGCGGAAGGGATCTTCCAGCTCGTCAAGGCGCTCGCCGGTCATCTCGTCGCGGCTGTCGGCGAGCCAGCGGTAGGCCTGCAGCAGGATCGCCGGGCCGAGGAACTTGTCGGAGTTCCACCAGTAGCTCGGGCACGAGGTCGAGCAGCACGCGCACAGGATGCACTCGTAGAGGCCGTCCAGCTTCTCGCGCTGTTCGGGGCTCTGCAGGCGCTCCTTGCCCGACGGGGTGGTCGAGACGGTCTGCAGCCAGGGACGGATCGAGGCGTACTGCGCGTAGAAGTGCGTGAAATCGGGAACCAAGTCCTTGATCACATCCATGTGCGGCAGCGGGGTGATGCGGATGTCACCCTTCAGGTCCTCGATCGCGGTGGTGCAGGCGAGGCCGTTCTTGCCGTTCATGTTCATTGCGCACGAACCGCAGATGCCTTCGCGGCACGAGCGGCGGAACGTCAGCGAGGGGTCGATCTCGTTCTTGATCTTGATGATCGCGTCAAGGACCATCGGACCGCACGCATCGAGGTCGATCTCGAACTGGTCGTAGCGCGGGTTTTCGCCCGAGTCCGGGTCGTAGCGGTAGACGGTGAACTTCTTGACCTTGGTGGCGCCCTCAGCCTTGTGCACGTTGCCGCGCTTGCTGATCTTGCTGTTCGCCGGGAGGGTGAAGGTCGCCATGGTAGAATCCCCGTGATCTTGCAGTGCGGCATGAACCGCTTTGTGGTCCCCCTCTAGCGATTCGTCCGCATAGGGCAAGAGGTGACTATGGAGAGGTGAGCGGTGGAATATCGGGAAATGCACCGATATCGGCGCTGCAGCGGGCCTTGCGGGCGCATGGCGCGCAAGTGCCGTTGCGAAAGTCGCGGGCGTCGAGGTTTACACGGTTTACACGGTCCAGAGGGAAAAGGTGTCACTTTGCGCGGTCTGGCCGCTGCCATCCCACGAAAATCCGCCATTCCTGTGCTGGAATGTGTCACCTTGTGTGTAACCTTGCGGCGCCGATGTGTCACCTTGGGTGTCACTTTACGATCCCGGGGTGTCACCTTGCGGGCCGGACCTGTCACCTTGCGACGGAAAGCCGCGAGCCGGAACACGGTGCCTCGGATCGAAAACAAAAGAGTGAGAACGCAAGAGGACATGGCCGGAAAAATACTCCGCCCATGTCCCTGTAGGAAAGCGGCGGTCAGTAGTTCGGCAGATGCGTGCCGAGGTGCTTTCCGGCGATGTAGCCGAAGGTCATGCCCGGACCGAGCGTGCCGCCTGCGCCTCCGTAGGCCTCGCCCAGCACCGCCGACATGACGTTGCCCGCCGCGTAGAGGCCCTGTATCGGATTGCCGCTCCAGTCGAGGACCTGCGCATCGGCGTTGGTCTTCGGACCACCGGCGGTGCCGAGCGCCCCGGCTTCCATCTTCACCGCGAAGAATGGCCCCTGATCGATCACGCCGAGCGTGCGGTAAGGCGGTTCGAACTCCGCATCGCCCCACATGTAGAAGTTGTCGTAGGTGTTGTCGCCGCGGTTGAAGTCGTCGTCGTGGCCCTTGCGGACCAGATCGTTGAAGCGCGTCACCGTCGCCGCGAGCCCCTGCGGATCGATCCCGGCCTTTTCGGCGAGTTCCTCCAGCGTGTCGGCCTGCATCATGAACGAGGGCACGGGGCCGCCCGGGGGCGTGTTGAAGGTCTGGTACTTGCTGCGATAGCGCTGGTCGATGATCAGCCAGTACGGCAGGTTGGCGTAGGCGTGCGTACCTGCATCGAAGGCGTGGAGCGCCTTGCCCATGGCGTTGTAGTTGGCCGCCTCGTTCACGAAGCGCTTGCCCGCACGGTTGACGAGGATCGCGCCGGGGCGCGCGCGTTCGTCCGAACCGAGCAGATAATTGGGCTTGGCGGCGCGGTGCTGGGGCTGGAATTCCAGTACGCTCTGCTGCCAGAAGGCGTGCTGCATGTTGCCGAGCTGGGCGCCCGCCTCGATCGCCATGAGCAGACCATCGCCTTCGTTCTCGGGCACGCTGACCGGGCCGGTGAGGGGGCCACGCAGGAAGGTCTTCACCAGCGTCTCGTTCCATTCGAAACCGCCGGTGGCGATGACGACGCCGCGCCGGGCGCGCACGCGGTAATCGCGGCCACCCGCATCCTCGGCGACGACGCCGATCACGCGATCACCGTCTTTCACGAGCTTGCGCGCGCGCTTCTCGAATTCGACCGGAATGCCGCGATCGATCACCGCCAGGAACAGCGATCCCGCCAGTGCCTGACCCAGACCGCGATAATCGCCTGCCTCGCGCTCGGCGAGCGTCGCTTCGTCCAGCGTGCCGTTGATCGCTTCCATCAGGCTGCCGCGCACCGGGTAGGCCATCTTGGTCGGGTTCACGCGGGTCGCCCATTTGCCGAGCCGTTCGAACGAGAAGGCATCGTTATCCAGCGAGCGGCCGCCGTCGGGCTTGGCGCCGGGCATATAGGGCTGGTAATCGGGGAAATCGGCATAGGCGTGGAAGCGAACCGGCGTCTTGTCCGCGAGATAGCGGATCATCTCCGGCCCGGTTTCCATGAAGGCCATGAGCGTATCGGGATCGAGCGCCCCGGGTGCCAGCGAGTCGAGATAGGCGACGACATCTTCGTCGTCTTCGGTAATGCCTGCTTCGAGCTGGTGGTGGTTGCCCGGAATCCACAGCATGCCGCCCGACATTGCGGTGGTGCCGCCGACCATGCCGGTCTTTTCGAGGATCACCACGTCCTTCGCGCCGAAGTCATGCGCGGCGATGGCCGCCGTCATGGCTGCGCCGCCCGATCCGAGCACGACGACGTCGGCCTCGAGATCCCAATTCGCGTCTTGTGTCATCCAGTCCGTCTCCCAACAGGCCGTTCGCGGACGACAGGATCGGCGGAAGACCGCCTGCGCCGCTTGTTCTTTATGCGGGCACTGTAGGTTTCGGCGGGGACGGACAGCCACTCCGACATGTCATAGGGCACGGTGCCTTCGGGCCTCCCAAAGTGACGTCATTGCGAGCGCAGCGAAGCAATCCACGGCCGCGTAAACCGCCCTGGATTGCTTCGCTGCGCTCGCAATGACGAAACAGGGGAATCGGCCCTGAACGCAAAGACGCCGCGCGTGACCCCTTGGGATCGCGCGCGGCGCCTGCGTTTTCAGACTTTTAGCGATTACTCGCCGAAAGTGCGCTGCCACCAGCCACGGCGCGGCGTCGGAGAGGCTTCCGCGTCAGCCGGAGCAGCCTCAGCGGCGACCTCGGGTTCGGCGACCGGCTCGGGAGCCGGAGCCACGGCAGCTTCCGCCTCGACGTCCGCCTTCTTGCGACGGGTGCGCTTGGGCTTTGCCGGAGCTTCCTCGGCGACCGGCTCGGGAGCCGGAGCCACGGCAGCTTCTGCCTCGACGTCCGTTTTCTTGCGACGGGTGCGCTTGGGCTTTGCAGGCGCTTCCTCGGCGACCGGTTCGGGCGCTTCGACGACGGCTTCTGCCTCGACGTCCACCTTCTTGCGACGGGTACGCTTGGGCTTTGCCGGCGCTTCCTCGGCGACCGGTTCGGGCGCTTCGACGACGGCTTCGGCTTCGACGTCCACCTTCTTGCGGCGGGTGCGCTTGGGCTTTGCAGGCGCTTCTTCGGCGACCGGTTCGGCCGGGACGATCGGCTCGGCACTGATGCCGCCATCGGCGACCGGCAGCGCGGCTTCTTCGGCAGCCAGTTCGAGACCTTCAGCGCCGATCACGGCGTCCTCGCCCTCTGCGCCGTTCTCGGCCTCACCTTCACCGCGACGACCGCGACGACGGCGACCACCGCGACGGCGGCGCTTCTTGGGTGCGTTGGTGTCGTCACCCTCGGCCTCGGTGCCCTCGGCTTCGACGATGCTCTCGCCTTCGTCTTCGGCGTCGTCGCCTTCGTCCGAAGCGTCGGCAGCTTCGACCTCAGCGGTCTCGGCACCGTCCTCGCGGCGATCGCGGTTGCGGCCACGGCGGCGCTTGCGGCGCTTGCTGCGGCGGCCTTCACCGTCCTCGGACGCTTCGGTGCGCTCGGCAGCCTCTTCGGCTTCCAGCTCTTCGTCCTCGTACTCTTCCTCGACGAAGTCGTCCTCGACGTCCTCGGCGATGGGCTCGAAGCGGGGCACGAACTCGTTGCGCGGGCCCGACGACATGACGCGCATCTTGGCGCCTTCGTTCTCACCCTCGGGGATGACTTCGACGGTGACGCCGTAGCGCTCCTCGATGTCGGCGAGGTCGGTGCGCTTGGCGTTGAGCATGTAGACCGCCGCCTCGGTGGAGGCGAACAGCGAGACCACGATGCCCTTGCCCTTGGCCGCTTCGTCCTCGATCAGACGCAGCGCCGAGAGACCGGCGGAGCTGGCGGTGCGGACGAGGCCGGTGCCGTCGCAGTGCGGGCACGAACGCGTGGTCGCTTCGAGAACGCCGGTGCGCAGGCGCTGGCGGCTCATTTCCATCAGGCCGAAGCTGGAAATGCGGCCGACCTGAATGCGGGCGCGGTCGTTCTTGAGCGCTTCCTTCATCGCCTTCTCGACCTTGCGGACGTTGGAGCCGTACTCCATGTCGATGAAGTCGATCACGACGAGGCCGGCCATGTCGCGCAGGCGCAGCTGGCGGGCGATTTCGGCAGCGGCTTCGAGGTTGGTGGCAACCGCCGTCTGCTCGATCCCGTGCTCCTTGGTGGCGCGGCCCGAGTTGATGTCGATCGAAACCAGTGCTTCGGTCGGGTTGATGACGATGTAGCCGCCCGAACGCAGCTGCACGACGGGGTCGTACATCGCGGTCAGCTGGTCCTCGGCGCCGAAGCGCTGGAACAGCGGAACCGGGTCGGCGTAAGGTTTAACCTTGCGGCCGTGGCTGGGCATCAGGAGCTTCATGAAGTCCTTGGCGGCGTGATAGCCGGCCTCGCCCTCGACGATCACTTCCTCGATGTCGCGGTTGTAGATGTCGCGGATGGCGCGCTTGATGAGGTCGCTGTCCGAGTGGATCAGCGCCGGAGCGGCCGAGCGCATGGTCTGTTCGCGCAGCTCGTCCCACAGGCGGGCGAGGTAGTCGAAGTCGCGCTTGATCTCGGTCTTGGTGCGCTGGAGGCCCGCCGTGCGGACGATGCAGCCCATCGAGCGGGGCAGGTCCATCTCAGCGATGATCGACTTCAGGCGCTTGCGGTCCGAGGCCGAGCTGATCTTGCGGCTGATGCCGCCGCCGTGGCTCGAATTCGGCATGAGCACGCAGTAGCGGCCCGCGAGGCTGAGGTAGGTGGTGAGGGCCGCGCCCTTGTTGCCGCGCTCTTCCTTGACGACCTGGACCAGCAGCACCTGGCGGCGCTGGATGACGTCCTGGATCTTGTAGCGGCGGCGCAGCGCCATGCGCTTGGCGCGCAGGTCGTCGGCTTCCTTCGAGCGGCCCGAGGGACGGCCACCCTGGCGGCGACGGCCACGGCCACGACGGTTATTGCCTTCGGACTCTTCGTCGCCGTGCTCGCCTTCGTCGTCGGCGTGGAACGGGTTCTCGACCGCGCCGTCCTCGATCGTGGCGACGTGGTCCTTCTCGGAGGTGTCGACCTCGGTGATGCCGCCATCGTCGTTGTAGCCGCCGTCTTCGTCCTCGTCGTCACCTTCGGTGGCGCGCAGGGCGGCTTCTTCCTCGGCGTGGGCGGCTTCTTCCGCCAGCAGGGCCTCGCGGTCCTCCTTGGGGATCTGGTAATAGTCCGGGTGGATTTCGCTGAAGGCGAGGAAGCCGTGGCGGTTGCCGCCGAAGTCCACGAACGCGGCCTGGAGCGAAGGCTCCACGCGCGTCACCTTCGCGAGGTAGATGTTCCCCTTGATCTGCTTGCGTTCGGTCGACTCGAAGTCGAACTCTTCAATGCGGTTTCCCTTGACGACCGCCACCCGCGTTTCTTCCGGGTGGCGCGCATCGATCAGCATGCGGGTTGCCATTTGGTATTCTCCGTGCGCGTCGACGCCGGGCCGGATCAGCCTGGCGGATGCGCGTATGTTCACTGTAGGCGAATGCGCCCCGCAGAATCACGACGCGGCCACTTGGGGCGGCGTTCCAAACTGAGGGGGCGAGTTTTGGCGCAATGGTGGAGCAATCCAGCGCTCCATGCGCGGCGAAAGTAGTGGCTGCCCCAGTAGCATGTGTGGCAGCATGTGCGTCTGCGAGCGAAGACACGCGCGGCGTATTAGAACGCGCGGAAAGTTGCGACCACGCCGCCCGCGCCCTTTCGGGCGTCGAATGGCAAGGCGGCAACTGGCTTCTCATGGCTCACTTCAACCTGATAAGGCACTCCGGAAAAAGGATTATTTCCGGCTCCCTGGACCGAGGCTTGCGTCTGGCTCTGCCGGTCCTGTCCGGCGCCATATGGTTATGGTATTGCCGGATTGCGAGGACCGACGCGCATTCCTCGCCTCGGTTCTGCTGGCCTAGCATTCATGACGCAAGACGGCAAGTTGCTTGGACCGTTGGAATTTGGCGGGCATCGGCCCGGGGCGGAGCGGCTGACCAGCCTGTGGGAAAGCGCGGGGGCGCAGGATTGCCCGCCCGCCAAACGCGGCTTAGTCCTTGGCGCAAATGTCGCGCACCTTGCAGTTGATCCTCGTCTTCGTCGCGCCGCTGGCGGTGCTTGCCGCCGCGTTCGCGGTGAGCGGGGTATGGCCGGTGCGGGCCGGGGGCTACGACTACGTCATCCGCTTCGACCTGCCCGGGGTGAACGCGCCGATCGACCTGCCGCGCGTCGATGGGCCGCCCGACGCCAGCCGTCCGCTGGTGGTCATCGATCCGGGCCATGGCGGCTTCGATCCCGGCGCGGGGGCAGGAGCGCTGAAGGAAAAGGCCGTGGCGCTGCAGATCGCATTGGCGCTGCGCGAGAAGCTGCTGGCAAGCGGCGGCCTGCGCGTGGCCCTGACGCGCGACACCGACCGCTTCATCGCGCTCGCCGATCGCCCTGACATCGCCCGGCGGCTGAACGCGGACTTGTTCGTCTCGATCCATGCCGACAGCGCCGAGGCTGATTCGGCGCGCGGGGCAAGTGTCTATGTCCTCTCGGAAAAGGGATCGAGCCAGGCCGCCGAGCGGTTCGCCGAGCGGGAAAACGGCGCCGACCGCGTGAACGGCGTCAAGCTGTCGAAGACGAGCGCGCAAGTGGGCGCGATCCTGCTCGACCTCTCGCAGCGCGGGGCGCAGGCGCGCTCCACCCAAGTCGCGACGCTGCTGCTGCGCGAACTGGGCGACGCGGGCGTTGGCATGCATCGCGACCGGCCGGAAGCCGCTGCGCTGGCGGTGCTGAAGGCGCCCGACATGCCCTCGATCCTGTTCGAGACCGGCTACATCAACAACCCCGACGACGCGCAGGCGCTGGGATCGAAGCAGGGGCAGCAGGTTCTGGCGGAGGCGGGCGCGAAGGCGATCCGCGCCTATTTCGCAAGGAACCCGGGTGGTTGAGCGGGCTGCACGCGTCGTCCCGGACGTGATCCGGGACCGGTGGCGGTGTTTGGGCGGCAGGCCGCGGGCAGCTTCGTGCGCTGTTTACGGCCAGCGGTTCCGGATCAGGTCCGGGACGACGAAGAGTTGCGACGAGAGTGGTTTCCTTGCGCCAAAACGCCGTGCTAGAGGGCGCACGCAATGACCGACGCGATTGATCCCGGCGAACAGCCGCCCGAAGACGCGACCTACCGCATCCGCCGCGATGGGCCGGGACGCCTTGCCGCTCTGCGCAGGGCTTGGCACGAACGCAAGTGGATGCGCCGTTTCGGCTATCTGTGCATGGCAGGCTTTGCCGGCATCGCCGCGTTCTGGGTGTTCCTTGCCCACGACCTGCCGGACGCCAACAAGCTGCTGGAATACCAGCCGCCGCTGCCGACGATGGTGCGCGGGATGGACGGCGAGATCGTCTATTCCTACGCCCGCGAACGGCGCGTGCAGCTGCGCTTTGTCGATTTCCCCAGGCCGATGGTCAACGCCTTCCTCTCGGCCGAGGACCGCACGTTCTGGACGCACGGCGGCGTCGACGTCGGTGGTCTGGCGGGCGCGGTGGTGGATTATGTCACCAAGTACGGCTCGGGCGTGCGCGCAAAGGGCGGCTCGACGATCACCCAGCAGGTCGCCAAGAACATCCTGATCGGCGACGAGTATTCCGTGACGCGCAAGCTCAAGGAAATGATCGTCGCCCGCCGTATCGAGGGCGTGCTGACCAAGCAGCAGATCCTTGAACTCTACCTCAACGAGATCCCGCTCGGCCGCCGTTCGTTCGGCGTGCAGGCGGCCTCGCGCGCCTATTTCGACAAGGACGTCGAGGACCTGTCGCTCAGCCAGAGCGCGTTCCTTGCGATCCTGCCGCGTGCGCCGGAAGTCTACGGCCGCAAGAAGAACGAGGACCGCGCGATCGAGCGCCGCAACTGGGTGCTCGACCAGATGGTGCGCAACGGCTGGGCCAGCGCGCAGGACGCCGCCGCTGCCAAGGCGGAGCCGCTCGGCCTCGTCACCCAGCGCACCAGCACGTACGAACCTTCGAACGGTTACTTCCTGGAGGAAGTTCGCCGCCGCCTGATCGGGAAGTACGGCGAAAAGGCCGAGGACGGTCCGAACAGCGTCTATGCGGGCGGTCTGTGGGTGCGTACCTCGCTCGATCCGCAGATGCAGGTCGCGGTGCGTGATGCGTTGCGCAAGGGGCTGCTGCTCTATCACGGCAATCGCGGCTTCGTGCGGCCGATCGCGCATCTGAGCGACCTCGAGAACTGGCAGAGCCAGCTCGTCGTCGCCAACAAGACGATCGACTACAAGGACTGGCGCGTCGGCGTCATTCTCGATGCCTCGGGCAGCACAGGGCGCATCGGCTTCTCCGACGGCAACGTTTCCACGCTGACCGGTATTTCCGACAAGGCCAAGGTCGGAGATCTGGTCGCGGCCCAGCCGGTGGGCGGTAGCACCTGGGCGCTTCGCGGCATTCCCGAAGTCTCGGGCGGCATGATCATCGAGCAGCCCGGTTCGGGTCGCATTCTTGCCATGCAGGGCGGCTTCGATTCCGGGATCGACAGCTTCAACCGCGCGACGCAGGCCGAACGCCAGCCCGGCTCGACCATCAAGCCCTTCGTCTACGCGACCGCGCTGCAGAACGGCATGACCCCCGCCACGCAAGTGCTCGATGGCACCTTCTGCGTGTTCCAGGGCGCGGGTCTGGGCAACAAGTGCTTCCGTAACTTCGGCGGCGCGGGCGGCTCGGGCAGCCATACGCTGCGCTGGGGCCTCGAACAGTCGCGCAACCTGATGACGGTGCGCATCGCCAACGACGTGGGCATGGCCAAGGTCACGCGCACGTTCCACAACATGGGCATCGGCGATTACCAGAAGTACCTGTCGTTCGCACTCGGCGCGGGCGAGACGACGGTGGGACGCATGATCAACGCCTATGCGGCGCTGGCCAACAACGGCGTGCAGTTCTCCGGCTCGGTGATCGACTACGTGCAGGACCGCAATGGCAAGGTGATCTGGCGGGCCGACAAGGGCACCTGCAACGCCTGCAACATGGCGCAATGGGACGGCAAGCCGATGCCGCGCATCCAGCGCGTAGGCAAGCAGGTGATGGACGCGCCGACGGCGTACCAGACCGTGCATATGCTCGAAGGCGTCGTCACCCGCGGCACGGCCGAGCGCCTGCGCGACCTCAAGCTGCCGATGTTCGGCAAGACCGGCACCACCAACGGCCCGACCGACGTGTGGTTCATGGGCGGCAATCAGGACTACGTGGGCGGCGTCTACATCGGCTACGATACGCCGCGCTCGCTGGGCGGTTACGCGCAGGGTGGCCGCATCGCCGCGCCGATATTCAAGGACGTGGTGCTGGCGACGCCGGGCCGCTGGTCGCACCAGCCTTTCGTGGCGCCGCAAGGCATCCGCATGGTCCGCATCGACCGCGTGACCGGCAAGCGCGTCATGGGCGTCGAGCCCACCGACGAGCCGAAAGCCTCGGTAATCTGGGAGGCCTTCAAGCCCGACACCGAACCGCGCCAGTACACCGCAGAGGACGAGTTCAGCCGCCGCCGCGACGCGCTGGTGGCCTCGATCCGCAGCGCCCGCGACGTGCGCGATGCGAATGCGGCGGCAGCGGCGGGTGACATGGGCAACTTTGCGGAAGAGCAGGGCGGGGTATACTGATCCCCGCCGGGGCCGGACGGGACATGCGCCGCCGGCCGAACAGGAGGGGAAGTCGATGAAGAGAATGGCGGGTATGCGCGGCATTGCAGGCTGCGGAGTGATGGCCCTGATGCTGGCGACGGCGCCGGTCGCGTCCGGACAGGCAGCTCCTGCGGCGCAGGAAACGAGCGCCGCGCCCGATGTCCGCCCGGACGTCGCGGCCTATCTCAAGGCGTTCTACGCCAAGCCCAACCCGCCTTTCACGCGCGAACTGCTGATGCAGATACACAAGCTGCCGCCTGCTGCGCTGGCGGCGATGGCGCAGCAGGATCTGCCGATCGGGAACGTTACCACGAAGGACGTGACGATGCCCGGGCCCGGCGGGCCGATGGCGCTGCGCCTGTTCGATCCGCGCCCCAAACGCGGCCCCGGCTCCGTCGTGGTGTTCTATCACGGCGGCGGCTACGTGCTCGGCAGCATCGATACCCATGCCGGGCTCGCGGCGGAGATCGCGCGGCAACTGGACCTGCCGGTGGTGTCGGTCGAGTACCGCCTCGCGCCCGAGAACCCCTGGCCCGCCGCACCGGACGACGGCGAGGCGGCGGCGCGCTGGGTGGCAGCCAACGGCAAGGCCTTCGGGCGCGCGTTCACCGGCCTTATCCTCAGCGGCGACAGCGCGGGCGGCAATCTCACGCTCGTCACCGCCGCGGCGCTGCGTGACAAGCCTGCGGCCGTGCCGGTGGTGATGCAGATCCCGATCTATCCGGCGACCGATTTCGGCAAGCTCTATCCCTCTTCGAAACTGTTCGCCGAGGGGTACATGCTCGACGCGAAGAGCATGGCGAGCTTTACCGAGCACTATGCGGCCGATCCCAAGAGTCCGCGCACCTCGCCGATCCTCGGTGATCTGGCGGGCCTGCCGCCGACGGTGCTGGTGACGGCGGGGCTCGATCCTCTGCGCGACCAGGGGCGTGCCTATGCCGCCAAACTGGTCGAGGCCGGGGTGCCGACCGCCTACTTCGAGGGCAAGGGCCTGATCCACGGCTTCGCGACGTTCCGCAAGGCGATCCCTTCGGCCCAGACCGACACGGCGGCGTTCCTCCATGTCGCCCGGGCGATGCTTGACGAGGCCGCGCCTCCAAAGAAATGACATGATCGTGTCAACATGACACCCCGTTTCCATGGAAACGGGAGTATCTGAGTCGCGTCATCCGCTGGTAGGACTGGTCGATGAGACCATCCGCCTGAACGGCCGCCTGCGCAGCGTCTTCGGCGAGGCGCGGGCGGGATGCGCGCTCAACGACAGCGAGCACATGGTGCTCACCGCGGTGGTGGAGGCGCAAGATGCCCCCACCGTCGCGCAGATCGGCCGCTCGATGGGCCATGCGCGCCAGCTGGTGCAGCGCGCCGCCAATGCCCTGCGCGATGCCGGGCTGGTCGAGACGTTCGAAAATCCCGCACACAAGCGCGCCATGCTGCTCCGCCCGACCGCACGAGGCGCGGCGCTCAAGCGCGAGATCGACGCGCGCGCCGATGCACTGGCCGCGCGGCTGGTGCTCGATTCCGAGGAAGTCGCGGCCGCGACGGCCGCGCTGCGCGCGGTGCGCAGGCAGATAGAGGCGCATTTCCGCGCTCGCTGAGGAGAGGATGATGGACGCCGATCTCGACCGGCTGGCCCCAGTCGGGCCGCTGACCGAATGGCTGGACGCCTTCGTGCCCGAACTGGGCAAGGGGCCGCTGCGCACCGCGGTGCTCTCAGGGGGCACGTCGAACGTGGTGCTGACGATCGACCGGGGCGAGAAGCCGATGGTCATGCGCCGTCCACCCGCCGTGCCGCCGCCGGGAGCGGAGAAGGGCGTGCTGCGCGAGGCGCGTATCCTGACGGCACTCAAAGGCACTCAGGTGCCCCATCCGGTGTGCTACGGGTCCTGTTCCGACGACAGCGTGGTCGGCGCGCCGTTCTACGTCATGGAGAAAGTCGAGGGCTGGGCACCGAACTTGCGCGGCGAGAAGATCCACAACGAACCGCCCTTCGATGCGATGCCTTGCGAATACGGCATCCCCTTCGCCATCGTCGACGGGCTGATCGCGCTCGCCAACGTCGATCACGAGGCGATCGGGCTGGGGGACTACGGCAAGCCGGGCCGGTTCCTGGAACGGCAGGTCGATCGCTGGGCGGGCCAGCTGGCGTCCTACAAGGAGCGCTACGGCTACGAGGGCCGCGTGCTCGAAGGCTATGCTGAAACCGAGGACTGGCTGCGGCACGCGCGGATGCCGGAGGAAGTGCGCGGGATCATCCACGGCGACGTCGGCACCCCCAACATGATGTTCCGCCACGGCCCTCCGGCGCGCCTTGCGGCGATGATCGACTGGGAACTGTCCACCATCGGCGATCCGATGATCGACATGGGCTGGTTCACCGGCGGCATGCGCGACGAGGACGATCCGGACCGGGAGTTCCCGACCGCACTGAACAACCCGGCCAACTTCCCGACGAAGCAGGAACTGGCGCGCTATTACTGCGCGGGCACCGGGCGCGACATCCGCGACTTCGAGTGGTTCTCGGTGCTCTCGAAATTCAAGTCCGGGTGCCTGCTCGAATACAAGGTGGCGCAGGCGGAGGCGGGGATATTGCCGAAGGAGACGGGGCGCTTCTTCGCGCGCATCGTCGAGCAGTGCTTCCGCGATACCGCCGCGCAAGTGGCGAGAATGCAGTAAATTCCTCCCCCGCCGGGGGAGGAATGGGAGAGAACGATGATCGATTTTTCGACGGACCCGGAATTCCAGGCCAGGCTCGACTGGATGGACCGTTTCGTGCGCGACGAGTGCGAGACGATGGACCTGCTGTTCCCCGAACAGGGCGCGCAGTTCGATCCCTCCTACGCGGCGGCCCGGCGGCATCTGAAGCCGCTGCAGGAGCAGGTGAAGGCGCAGGGGCTCTGGGCCTGCCATCTCGGCCCGCATCTTGGCGGTCCCGGCTACGGACAAGTCAAGCTGGCGCTGATGAACGAGATCATCGGCCGCTCCACCTGGGCGCCGACCGTCTTCGGCACCGCCGCGCCCGATACCGGCAATGCCGAAATCCTCGCCCTGTTCGGCACGGCGGAGCAGAAGCAGAAGTACCTCGGCCCGCTGATGGCCGGCGAGATCGTCTCGTGCTTCTCGATGACCGAGCCGCAGGGCGGCGCCGACCCCGACGTCTTCACATGCCGCGCCGTGCAGGAGGGCGACGAATGGGTGATCGAGGGCGAGAAGTGGTTCTCCTCCAACGCCCGGTTCGCCAGCTTCCTGCTGGTCATCGCCGTCACCGATCCGGATGCTCCGCTGACCGAGCGGATGAGCATGTTCGTCGTTCCCGCCGACACGCCGGGGATCGAGATCCTGCGCAACGTCGCCATCGCCGGGGACTTCGAACCCGAGAACGGGCATCACGCGCATATCCGCTACAACCGGGTCCGGGTGCCGCTCGATCATATGCTCGGGGGGCCGGGCGAGGGGTTCAAGGTGGCGCAGGCGCGGCTGGGCGGGGGCCGCATCCACCATGCCATGCGCACGGTGGGCATGTGCAACCGCGCGCTCGACATGATGCTGGAACGCGCCGTCTCGCGCCGGACCAAGGGCGCGATGCTCGGCGATCACCAGCTGGTGCAGGCCAAGATCGCCGATTCGGTGATCGAACTGGAGCAGTTCCGCCTGCTGGTGCTCAAGACCGCATGGCTGATCGACGAGATCGAGGCGGGCCGCCTGAAGCACGGCGCGGCGCGCAAGCACATCGGCATGTGCAAGGTGGCGATGGCCTCGGTCTATGCGAACGTCGTCGGTAGGGCGCTGGAGGTGCATGGGTCGCTGGGCATCTCGCTCGATATGCCGCTGGCCAAATGGTACGGCGGTAACATGGCGCTGGCCTTCGCCGATGGGCCGACCGACGCGCACCGCTCGCAACTGGCGCGCGCCTATCTCAAGCGGGTGCGGCCGGCGGAAGGGATGTTTCCGACCGAGCATATCCCGACGCGCACCGCGAAGGCGCTGGAGCGCTACCCGAACGCGAGAGATGCCTGAGATGGACCCGCTGTTCGACTTCACCGGCAAGGTCGCGCTCGTCACCGGCGGGTCGCGCGGGCTGGGCTACCAGATGGTCCGCGCTTTCGCCGAACGCGGTGCCGACGTGATCGTCGCCAGTCGCAAGCTCGATGTCTGCGAGGCGGTCTGCGAGGAAATGCGCGGTCTTGGCCGCAAGGCGATGGCGATCAGCGCTCACGTCGGCCGCTGGGACGAATGCGAGCGGCTGGTCGATGAAGCCTACGCCGCTTTCGGGGCTGTGGATATCCTTGTGAACAATGCGGGGATGAGCCCGCGCATGCCTAGCCACGAAGTCAGCGAGAAGTTGTTCGATTCCGTGCTCAACCTCAACTTCAAGGGGCCGTTCCGGCTCTCGGCGCTGGTGGGCAAGCGCATGTTCGACCGCGCCGAGGCAGGCGGGCCGGGAGGCTGCATCATCAACGTGACATCCTCGGGCTCGATGATGCCGCTGCCGCAGGTGGTGACCTACGGCTCGTCCAAGGCGGCGCTCAATGCGATGAGCCGCTCGCTGGCGTGGGAATATGCGCCGCACGTGCGGGTCAACACGCTCTCGCCGGGCGCATTCCGCACCGACATCGTCGAGGCATGGCCCGACAAGGGGCAGGGGCCGATCCCGATCCCGCGCGGGCATGCGGCGAACCCGGAGGAGATCGTCACCGCCGCGCTGTTCCTGGCCAGCCCTGCCTCGGTCAACGTGACGGGCTCGATCGTGCGCTGCGACGGGGGGCAGCATTGAGCCCGCGCGCGGTCATCGGCCGCGCCTTCGGGCCGCCGGAGAGTTACGCCCTCGAAGAGTTCGACCCCGGTGCTCCCGGCGAGGGTCAGGTGCGCGTCGGCATCAAGGCCGCTGGTGTGTCCTATGTCGATGTGCTCACCGCGATGGGGCATTACCAGTTCAAGCCGCCACTGCCCTTCATCCCCGGAAGCGAGGCGGCGGGCGTGGTCGAGGCGGCGGGGCCGGGCGTGACGCACCTCGCCCCCGGCGACCGCGTGTTCTGCGGCGGGCTCGGCGGGTTGTTCGCCGAGGCCAATCTCTTCGCCGCAGCCAACATGGCGAAAGTGCCCGAGGCGATGACGTTCGAGCAGGCCGCCGTCTTCGCGGTGAACTACCAGACCGCGTACTACGCGCTGGCCGATCGCGGGCGGGCGAAGCCGGGCGAGACGCTGCTGGTGCTCGGCGCGGCGGGGGGCACGGGCTATGCCGCGATCCAGGTCGGCAGGTATCTGGGCCTGCGCGTCATCGCTTCGGCCTCCAGCCCCGAGAAGCAGGCGGCGGCTCTGGCGGGCGGGGCGCATGCGGTCGTCACCACCGGCGCGCAGAATTGGCGCGATCAGGTCATGGCGGCGAACGACGGCAAGCCCGTCGACATCGTCTTCGATCCCGTGGGCGGCGAGGCGAGCGAACCGGCCTTCCGCAATCTCGGCTACGACGGGCGCCATCTGGTGATCGGCTTCACCGCCGGGATCGCGGCGCTGCGCACGAACCTGCCGCTGCTCAAGAGCGCCAGCCTCGTGGGCGTGCAGATGCGCGATCACGCGCTGCGGCGTCCCACCGAGGCCGCCGCCCTGCGGCGCAAGGTGATGGAACTGGCCGCTGAGGGTGTGTTCTCCCCCGCGATCGCCGAACGCTATCCGCTTGAGCGTCATGCCGAGGCGATGAACGCGGCCTTCTCGGGCAAGGCTGCTGGCCGGGTCGTGCTGGCAATGGAGTAACGCCCGGGCGATGCTGGACGGCCTTGCACGCAATGCCGGTCGATTTGCCGACAATGTCGGGTAGCATCCCGCGCAGGTGATACGAATGGTGGGGAGCACCGACGCCGATAGAAGCGCCTCGGTCCCGCCATCGGGAGAGAGCCATGGCGGAGACTCTGTTCACGTTCCAGATGCGCGAGCACCGCGATTGCCTGTTTCACGGCAGTCGCGGGCAGGAATACTGCCGGGGTGACATCTGGATCGCGGACGATGCGGCGACCGCCGACTTGCATTCGGAGCGCAAGGCAGTCGGTGCAATCTCGATCATACGGCGACGTTCGGCCGCCAATCTGTTCTTCCGCCGCTCGCGCCGTCATATTCGCGAGGATGCGACGGACCTCTCGATCCTGTGGTTCGTCAAGCGGGGGGAACTCGCCGTCTCCAACCAGTGCGGCGGCAAGGTGGCGAAAGCCGGGGACTTCCTCATCACCCGCTCGATGTCGCCGTTCTGCGTGGAGTGCCGGATAGGCCAGGACGGAATGCACGAAGTGCTGAACCTCGCCGTGCCCACCCACATCCTGCGCGGCTTCGTGCGGCAGGAATTCAACAACGGCCTGTTCATGGCGATGGAGCGCGCCGAACTCGCGCTGGCCGAGACGCTGCTGGACGAAGTGCTGGCCGACGAGGGGCGCATCGGCGAGGCGTCGGCGCGGCTTCTGGTCGATACCGCGCTCGGCCTGATCGGCAATGCCATCCGCGCGGGGGAAGACACCGCGCCCGCCCGCCTGTCGATCGCCGAGCGGAGGCTGGAGCAGGTGCTGCGGTTCATCGAAGTGCATCTGGCCGATCCCCTGCTGTCGACGGCGATGGTGGCGAAGGGCTGCGGCATCTCTCCGCGCTATCTCTCGTTCCTGCTGCGGCTGCGCGACACCTCGTTCTCGGAACTGGTCTGGGAGCAGCGACTGGCGAAGGCGCGGGACTGGCTCATGGCTTCCGACCCGCGCGAGGTGTCGATCGGGGAGATCGCCTATGGCGTCGGCTTCAAGAGCCCCGCGCATTTCAGCCGCATGTTCAAGCGCGTCTTCGGTGCCAACCCGCGCGAGTATCGCGGAGAGAGCGCGGTGCAGGAGATGATCGCGGTGAGTGCGGAGGAGCCGTTCGGATCGTGTCCGGTGTTCGCCAGAGACGGCGGGGCGATGCTTTCGGCAACCGGATAGTGGCCGCTTGCATCGGTGTCGGGGCTGGCCAATCCTCGGCGGCAAGGACGTCTGGAAGAGAGGAATTGCCATGAAGATGAAGCTCGTCGCGCTCACTCGCCCGCAGCCCGGCCGCGAGGCCGAGTATCACGAATGGTACGACACCAAGCACTTGCCCGAACTGGTCAACACATTCGGCATGGCAGGCGCCCAGCGCTACAAGCTGGCGGCGCGGCTGATGGGCGCGGACCCCAACGAATTCCTCGCGATCTACGACATCGAGGCGGATGACCCGATGGCCTTCCTCGGCGCGCTGGGCGCTGCCTCGAAGTCGGGCGAACTGACGCAGAGCGACGCGCAGGACATGGGCACCTGCTACACCGCGCTGTTCACCGAGCACGGCGAGCGGGTGGTGCCGGGGTAATACGCCCCGAGGGGAGTCAGCGGCCCACGAACTTCGGCGGCCGCTTTTCCCTGAGGGCCTGAATGCCCTCCAGATGGTCCATGCTGCGGACCGAGACGCTTTCGTAGGCGATCCCTGCATCCATCAACGCCGTCGCCAGCCGTTTGAGTTCGAGGTTGGTGAGTATCTTGGTCGCCCGGATCGCCACCGTCGCGCCTGCCAGCAGCTTCGCGCAGAACGCATCGACCGCCGCGTCGAGTTCATCTGCCTGAACGCAGTGGTTGATCAACCCGATCTCGGCCGCTTTTCTGGCCGTGAGCAGGTCGCCGGTCAGCAGGTACTCCTTCGCCCGCGTCAGGCCGATGCGCTGCGCCCAGATCACCGCGCCGCCGTCCCCCGCGACGAGGCCGAGGCCGACGTGCGGGTCGCCGATCTTCGCGCCCTCGGCGGCGAAGATCACGTCGCACAGCAGCGCCAGCGTCGCGCCGAGGCCGACCGCGTGGCCGTTCATCCGGCACACCACCGGCTTGTCGATGTCGAGCAGGGTGGAGACGATGCGCTTGGCCACGCGCGTCTCGTGGTCGAAGAGGTGGGGGTTGCGCGCATTGTTCTCGATGTGGTCGAGATCGCCGCCTGCCGAGAAGGCGCGGCCCGCGCCGGTCAGCACGACGACGTCCGATCCGGTATCGACCTGTGCGAACCACATCGCCTCGGCCAGATCGTCGTGAAGCTGGAGGTTCACCGCGTTCAGCGCCTCGGGCCGGTTGAGCGTGATGCGCAGCAGCCGTCCTTCGCGGGCCATTTCGATCGTGGCCAACTGTGGCAGGGCGGGCGCGGTATCGGTCATTTCGGCAGGTCTCCTCTTCCCTCCAGCGTCATAGGCCGGGCGGTATCGAGGACCATGCGAAAACGCGATTTTGCCCAAACCTTTCGCTCCGGCGAAACCTTTGCCCCTCGCGTTGCCAAAGCGGGCGAAGTTCGATCTACCGGGCTGAACGCATGCGCAGCAGCGCGGCTAGGCGGAGAGGTTACGGCACGATGACGCAGTTCGACGAGACTTTCGACTGGGTGGTCGTGGGCAGCGGCGCAGGCTCGATGGCTTCGGCGCTCTTGATGAAGCAGGCTGGCAAGACCGTCGTGATCCTCGAGAAGGCGCAGTGGGTCGGCGGCACCACGGCGAAGTCCGGCGGGGTCATGTGGATACCCGGCAACCGCTTCATGGACCCCGGCGAGGACAGTCTGGAACGCGCCTGCCAGTACCTTGATGCGGTGGTGCCCGACGATGCGGAATCCCCCGGCACCAGCCCGGCGCGGCGCCGCACTTACGCGGTCGAGGCGCCGAAGATGCTGGACTTCATCGTCGCGCAAGGCGTGCGGATGGAGCGTGGCTCCCGCTTCTGGCCCGACTACTACGACGAACTCCCCGGCGGCATGAAGACCAGCCGCACCGTCACCGCGCTGCCCTTCGACAAGAACGAACTGGGCAAGGAGTGGGCGGCCAAGCTGCGCAAGGGCTTCCTCGAAGTGCCGGTGAAGCTGGACGACGGGATGAAGCTGCCGTTCATGAAGCATTCGTGGGAGTTGAAGCGCGTCTTCATCAAGATCGCCTTCAAGTTCGTCGCAGGCAAGCTCACCGGCAAGCACTGGGTCACGGCGGGTGCGGCGCTGCAGGGGCGGATGCTGAAGGCTGTGCTGGACAAGCAGGCGGCCGACATCCGCGTGAATTCACCCGTCCGCGAAGTCATCATGGAAGGTGAAAAGGCCGTCGGCGTCGTCACCGAGAAGGACGGCAGGCCTTGGCGCATCGGTGCGCGGCTGGGCATCCTGATGAACGCGGGCGGGTTCTCGATGAACCAGGCGATGCGCGACACCTACATGCCGGGCACGCAGTCGAAGTGGTCCAACGGCATCGAGACCGACACCGGCGACATGCACCGCGAACTCGCCGCGAAGGGGGCCGCGCTGGCGCAGATGGACCAGATGGTCGGCTTCCAGATGACCGACGCGCCCGGCTGGGACACCGACTACGTCAAGCCCGGCACCCAGAGCACCACCGCCAAGCCCCATGCGATCCAGGTCGACCAGTCGGGCCTGCGCTACATGAACGAGGGCGGCTCCTACGAGGCGTTCTGCGAGACCATGCTGATGCGCAACCGCACTGTCCCTGCGGTGCCGAGCTGGGCGATTCTCGACCAGCAGTACATGGACGAATACGCCGTCGCCGGTAAGGGCACCGCGAAGAAGAACATGGCCAAGTGGCTCGCCTCTGGCTGGATGCGCAAGGCCGAAACGGTAGGCGAACTGGCCGGGATCATCGGCGTCCCCCCGGGTGCTCTGGAAACCACGGTCGCACGCTGGAACGGCTTCGTGCGCGGCGGCCGCGACGAGGATTTCCAGCGCGGCGAGCGGGCCTACGACAACTTCCTCGGCGATCCGTTCTTCAAGGACGGTCCGAACCAGACGATGGGGACGATCGACAAGGCGCCGTTCTATGCCTTCCCGGTCTATCCCGGCGATGTCGGGACTTACGGCGGCGTCGTGTGCGACTGCGATTCGCGCGTTCTGCGCGAGGACGGCTCGGTGATCGAGGGGCTCTATGCCTGCGGCGTCACCACCGCCTCGCCGATGGGCCGCGTCTATCCCGGCGCCGGCGCGAGTGTCGGCCCGTCGATGACCTTCGGCTGGATCGCGGCCAAGCACGCGGCCGGCCTCGGCAACCAGGTGTCCTGAAACGCAGATACCGCAGGGGCGGTTCGCCCGTCCTTGCCAGCGGGGCCTGCCCTGAACCAATGTTCAGCCATCCCAGCAGCCACGAGCTGTCCGAGAGAGGAATCATGAGCGAAACGCCAACCAACCGGGCCATCCCCGACGCCGCCACACAGGTCGACATCTACCGTCGAATGATCCGCATCGAGCGCAACGACGACCTCACCCGTCAGCAGATCCGCCGCGGCCGCATCACCGCGCCGTATTATTCGGCGCGCGGGCAGGAGTGCATTCCCTCGGCGATCTCGGTGCTGCTCAACAATGACGACAAGATCTGCACGATCTATCGCGGCATCCACGACATGGTCGCCAAGGACATGCCGCTGCGGCCCCTGTGGGCAGAAATCTGCGGCCGCGTCGACGGCACCTGCAAGGGCAAGGGCGGCCCGATGCACCTCACTCACCCGGAGACCGGCGTGATGGTGACGACGGGCATCGTCGGCTCCTCGATGCCGATCGCCAACGGCTTCGGCTGGGCGGCGCTGCTCGACGGAACGAAGCAGGTGACGGTCGCCTATTTCGGTGACGGCGCCAGCAACATCGGCGCCTTCCACGAGGCGCTGAACCTCGCTTCGGTGTGGAAGCTGCCGGTGATCTTCGTGTGCCAGAACAACGGCTTCGCCGAGCACACCCGCTACGAGAACGGCACCTCGGTGGACTTCATCGCCAAGCGCGCGGCCGGCTATGGCATGCCGGGCTACACGGTGGACGGCAACGATCCGCTCGACGTCTATGCCCATGCCCACGCCGCGATCGAGCGCGCCCGCGCCGGTGAAGGGCCGACCTTGCTGGAGTGCAAGACCTTCCGCTTCATGGGCCACGTCTTCGGCGACAACGACGCCTACATGACCAAGGAAGAAAAGGCCGCCGCGATCGAGGCCGATCCGCTGCCGCGCTTCCGCCAAAAGCTGATCGACGACGGTGTCGCCAGTGCCGAGCAGCTCGACGAACTCACCGCGAAGATCGAGGCCGAGGTCAACGACGCCATCGACTACGCAATGGCCTGTGAATTCCCGTCCGACGACGAACTGCGCCGCGACGTCTTTGCCGAGGAGATTCCGGCATGAGCACTGATACCCTGGAAGCCCCCGTCGTCGAGACGGTGAAGATGAACGGCCTGCAGGCCATCAACGCCGCGCTGAGCGAGGCGATGGAAGCCGACCCCAAGGTCCTCGTTCTGGGCGAGGACATCGCCGACAACGAGGGTGGCGGGGTGTGCGGCGTGACGCGCGGGCTGTCGACGAAGTTCGGCACCAGCCGCGTGCGTTCCACCCCGATCTCTGAACAGGCGATCATGGGCGCGGCGATCGGCGTGGCGATGGCCGGCTACAAGCCGGTGGCCGAGATCATGCTGATGAACTTCACGACCGTCGCCATGGATATGATCGTCAACCACGCGGCCAAGCTGCGCTTCATGTCCGGCGGGCAGAGCCAGGTGCCGCTGGTGATCCGCACCATGACCGGCGGCGGCAACCAGACCGCCGGGCAGCACGCCGACTTCTACGAGGCGTGGTTCGCGCACACCGCGGGCATCAAGGTGGTGATCCCCTGGACCCCGGGCGACATGAAAGGCCTCTATCTCTCGGCGATCCAGGACCCGGATCCGGTCATCATCATCGAAAGCGTCAAGACGCTGTTCGTGCCGATGGACACGCCGGTCAACCAGGGACCGATCCCGCTGGGCAAGGCCAACGTGGTCGTACCGGGCAGCGACATCACCATCGTCTCCTACGGGCAGATGATGTTCACGGTGATGCAGGCGGTCGAGGAACTGTCGGCAGCAGGCGTCTCGGTCGAAGTGGTGGACCTGCGCACGATCTCGCCGTGGGACAAGGAAACGGTGCTGGCCTCGGCCGAGAAGACCGGACGCCTGCTGGTGGTGCACGAAGCGGGCCGCAACTTCGGTCCCGGCGCGGAGATCGCCGCGACGGCGCAGGAAGTGCTGTTCGGCAAGCTCAAGGCGCCGGTCGGCCGCCTCGGCGCGCCGTATTGCGCGGTGCCCTTCGCCAAAAAGCTGGAGGATGCCTATCTGGTGCAACCGCCCGAGATCGTGGCGGAGGCCAAGCGGCTGATGGCGATCTGATACCCACCCCGTCCGGCTAGTTCGCTGCGCTCTCAAGCCTACCGGCCCTCCCGCACGCGGGAGGGCTAAGCGGTGGCCTTTCATTCCCCTCCCGCCTGCGGGAGGGGGCAGGGGTGGGCCTTACTTAACCCAACACCGCCTGTTCGCGCTTCTCGGGCCGGATGTAGATCGAGGTGATCTTCGGCGAGAGCGCCTTCATCCGCGCCTCCAGTTCCTCGATCAGCGTTTCCGCCTCGCCCATCGGCAGGTCGTCGGCAAAGTCCGCGCTGATCGCTACGAACACCGCGTCCGGTCCTGTGTGGACGGTGCGCACATGGTTGACCGAGGTGATGTGCGGGTTGCCTTCCATCACCCCGCGCAGCCCGGCAATCAGTGCCGGGTCGGCGGCCTCTCCGATCAGCAGCCCCTTGGACTCGCGCGCCAGCAGCACTGCGACGGCCGCCAGCACCAGGCCGATCAGAACCGATGCCGCGCCGTCGAGTCTTGGTTCCGCAAAGTAGCCGCTCGCCCAGATGCCCGCCGCTGCTATGGCGAGGCCGATGAGCGCTGCGCTGTCCTCAAACAGGACGATGAATCCCGGCGGGTCCTTGGAGCGGCGGATCGCCTGCCACCAGCTTTGTCCGGCGCGGCCCGCGTTGAATTCCTTTACCGCGATGGCCCATGACGCGCCTTCCATGAGGAAGGCGATGCCCAGCACGATGTAGCTGAGCGTCGGGTCCTCGACGGCGCGTGGCTCGCGGATATGGGCGATGCCCTCGTAGATCGAAATACCCGCGCCGCCCGCGAAGATCAGGATCGCGACGACGAAGGCCCAGAAGTACAGCTCGCGCCCGTAGCCGAAGGGATGGGCTGCGTCGGCTGCGCGCTTGCCCTGCTTCTGGCCGTAGAGCAGCAGGATCTGGTTACCGCTGTCGACCAGCGAATGGACACCCTCGGTCGCCATGGCGGAGGAGCCGCCGATACCTGCCGCCACGAACTTGGCGACGGCGATGCCCATGTTCGCCGCCAGCGCGCCGTAGAGGACTATGTTGTCGCGGATGTGTCCGGAAGTCTTGGCCATGCCCGGCACAACGAGCGGCGGGGCAGGGCGTTGCTTACCGTCGTCCCGGACTTGATCCGGGACCGCTGCCCGTGAGCAGCCTACCCGTCGCTTAGACACCTTGCCGCATGAACTGCGCCTAAAGACAGCCACCGGTCCCGGATCAAGTCCGGGACGACGACTTGCTCCGGTCGATCTGTCAGCCCAGCGCCTCTCGCCCCGTCCGCTCGTTCCATAGGTCTGGCGATCCGCAAAGCTGCAGGTTCAGCATCGCGCGTTTCATGAAGCGGTGGATCGGGTGTTCCTCGGTCAGGCCGATGCCGCCGTGAAGCTGGATCGCCTCTTCGGTGACGAATGCGAAGGCCTCGGCCGCGAGCGTCTTCGCCGCGGCGCACTGGACGAGGGTTGCAGCATCGTCGCGCACCCGGTTCCACAGGAGCGCCTCGGCCACGGCAATGCGCGCCTTCATATCGGCGGCGCGGTGCTTGAGAGCCTGGAACATGGCGATGGGCCGGTCGAACTGGCGGCGCATCTTCATGTATTCGATGGTGAGTTCCAATGCGACATTCGCGGCACCGAGGCAGTCGGCGGCGACGGCAAGGTGCGCTTCGGGCGCCAGCGCGTCGTGCAGCGCTGCAGCGCCGTCCGCATCGGTGAGCATGAGTGCCGGATCGGGCGCGTATCCATCAAGAACGATGTCGAACAGGCGCCGGCTGGGGTCCCAGATCGCGCGCTCCACGATAGAAACACCCGGCGCATCGGTCGGCACGAGGGCATAGCCGCCCGGCAGCTTCGCAACGACCGCCACCGCCATGTCCGCATCGAACACACCGCCGACTACGCCCGAAAGCGTGCCGTTCGGTGCCGCCTCCAGCTTCGCGGGGAGCAGGTGCAGGGGGGCGTATTCGCCCCCCGCCAGCCGTTCCAGCCACTCGACCCGCGCCGCAATCTCGCTCGCCAGCACGGCCTGCAGGCCCAGTTGCGCCGGGATCAGCGGCGTCGTCGCCAGCACGCGGCCCATCTCGAAGTGGATCGCCGTCGAGGCTTCGCGGCCGAGGCCGAGGCCGCCGTCTTCCTCGGGCAGGCGCACCATCAGCCAGCCCATCTCCGCCACCAGCCGCCAGCTTTCATCGCGGCCGGGGGAGAGCGCGTCGGCGGGGAACGCCTTCTGCGCGGCGTCGGTCAGTTCGTTCAGTTCGATCATGTCAGGCCACCCAGGCTTTCGGCTCACGCGGCATGTCGAGCATGCGTTCGGCGATGATATTGCGCTGCACTTCCTCGCTGCCCCCGGCGATGGTCCAGGCGTAGGAGTTCATGAAGTCCGCCATCCAGTTGCCGGTGTTGAGGTCGCCGAAGGTGATCGGCGCTACGTATTGCTCCGCGATGCCGCCAAGTCGCAGGCCCAGCTTCGCATAGGCCCTGAGCGCCCGGCTGTAGCTGTTCTTGACGATCGAGGCGTCGCCGATCCGCTCGATGCCGTTGATGCGGTTGTCGAGGAACTGGTCGGCCACGGCGCAGACTGCGTCCACTTGCGTCACCAGTTCGCCGAAATCGCGCAAGTACCCGCGATCCTCGCCGCGGCCGGTTTCGCGGATCAGATCGGCGATCCGGGTGAGGGCGCCGCGCATCCGGTAGGACAATTCCATCAGCGTCAGCCCGCGCTCGGAAGCGAGCGTCGCTTGGGCCACGGCCCAGCCCTTGCCTTCCTCGCCGACGCGCTCGGAGACGGGGATTTCCACGTTGTCGAGGAAGATCTCGGCGAATTCCTCGTCGCCCTGGATCTGGTGGATCGGGCGGACAGAGACGCCGGGCGCCTTCATGTCCATCAGCAGGTACGTGATGCCCGCCTGCTTGGGGCCGTCCGAGGAGGTGCGCACCAGCAGCAGGCACCGTTGCGCGAACTGCGCCATCGTCGACCAGACCTTCTGGCCGTTGACGACGTAGACGTCGCCCTTGCGCTCCGCCCTGGTCTTGATGGCCGCGAGATCCGATCCGGCGCCGGGCTCGGAGAAGCCCTGGCACCATGTCTCGCCCTCGAGGATGCGCGGGAGGTAGCGGTCCTGCTGCTCCCGGCTCGCACATTCGTGCAATGTTGCGAAGGCATGGTACGTCGAGACGAAGGAGAGCAGCAGGCGCGGGCAGTCTGCCTTCGCCAGTTCCTCGTAGATCACTTTCTGCTCGGCCAGGCTGCGGCCGCCGCCGGGGAACGCGGCGGGCCAGTGCGGGATGGCGTAGCCTGCCGAAACCAGCCGCGTAAACCAGTCGCGCTGGGTGCGGACGAAGTCGTCCTGCGTGCGGCTCGCGTCGCGCCAGCCGGTCGGCGCCTCGGCGGCTAGGAAGGCGCGCACTTCGCGGCGCAGCGCTTCGAGATCGGGCGTATCGGTCATGGACACCGTCCAAGCACGGGGCACGGCGGCGCGTCCATAAGGGGCGGTACGCGCGGGCGATATCGGGAGGTTAGACCGCCACCTCGATCACGTCGCCCTTGATCCGCACCTCATAAGTATCGATCGGCATCGAGGCGGGCGGGTTTATCGGCTTGCCGGTTTCCAGATCGAAACGCGCGCCGTGAACCGGGCAGGAAATCCACCCCGCGCGCACGCGGCCGCATTCAAGCGTTTCGTAGGCGTGGCTGCACAAGTTGCGCACCGCGTAGACCTGATCCCGCGCGCCGACGAGGAGCACGCTGATCCCGCCCACCTCGACCACCTTCTTGCCGCCCTGCGGAACTTCATCGAGTTTCGCCACCGCGACGAATGCCTTCTCGCTCACCCGTGTCCTTTCTTATCTCTTCGCTGCGTCCTTGCGGTACTCCGCAGGTGATTTCCAGCACAAGTGGTCGATGCGCAATCGCGCCAGCGATTCCGACGCCCCGGCGGTTGTGGGGCGAGGCTGCCTGTGCCTAACGAAAGGCTGAGAGGAGGGCGCCGCCCCGATGCAATTCGAATGGACCGCCGGGCAGGACGCCTTCCGGCACAAGATCCGCGACTTCCTGCACGCCAACCTGCCTGCGGACTGGGAGAAATTCTCGGAACACGGCCCTGCGTCCCCGGCGCTGACCGCCTTCGCGCGCGACTTCTGTGTCAAGCTGGCGGAAGCGGGCATCCTCTTCCCGCACTGGCCGGTCGAGATGGGCGGCGAGGGCCTCGGCCCGTGGGAACAGCAGATCCTGTCCGAAGAGATGTGGATCGCCGGCGAGCCGCGCGGCGGCCAATACATGAACGTCAACTGGATCGGCCCGACGCTGGAGAAGTACGGTACGCCCGAGCAGAAGGCCCGCTACCTCGAGCCGATCACGCGCGGGGAATCGCTGTGGTGTCAGGGTTTTTCGGAACCTGACGCCGGGTCGGACCTCGCCTCGCTGCGCACCCGCGCCGCGCTGGACGATGGCAACTACGTCATCAACGGGCAGAAGATCTGGACCAGCTATGCAGGCCTTGCCGACACCTGTTTCCTGCTGACGCGCACCAGCGACGACCGCAAGAAGGGCATCACCATCATTCTGGTGCCGATGGACACGCCCGGCATCACCGTGCGCCAGATCCCCTCGCTGATCGGCGAGGGCGACATTCACGAAGTCTTCTTCGACGACGTGACCGTGCCCGAGACCGCCCGCTTCGGCGAGGAAGGGCAGGCGTGGGAGATCGTCGCCTATTCGCTGCGCAACGAGCGCCTCGGCATCCCGCGCTTCACGCTGGCGCGCGCGGCGCTCGATCGGGCGGTGGCGATGCTCAAGGAGCAGGGGCGCTTTGCGCGCGAACATGTGCGGATCGAGGCGGCGCGTTGTGCCGCACTGTGCGAGGCGGCGGGCACGGCGAACTACGCCGTCGTCCAGAAGCGCGTCGACGGCCTCGCCATCGGTGCGGAGTCCAGTTCCGCCCGCTACGCCACCGTCATGGCCGAGCGGGCGGTCTGCGAATTCGTCGTCGAGTTCCTGCCCGAAGCGCTCGCGGGGGCCTCGCCCTACCTCAAGATGCACCACCAGCGCGGCATCGTCGCGGGCGTCGCGGCGGGGTCGGCGGAAATCCAGCTCAACATCATCGCCAGCGACGTGCTGGAACTGCCCCGGGAGCCGCGCTGATGCACTTGTCCCTCAACGAGGATCAGCGGCAGGTCCTCGACTTCATCGACAGCCTCGCGCGGCCTTACGCGGGCGTCCCGCTGCACGATGCCGGCCTCACGCTCGAAAGCGCGGAACTTGACGCGGCGCTGGTCGAGAACGGGTTTCTCGACGTCCTGATGGTCGAGGAACTCGGCCCCGTCACCGCCGCGCTGGTGGTGGAGAAGCTGGCGCGGCTGCCCTTCGCGGTGGAGGCGGCGGCATCGTCCTTCGTGCGCCCCCTTATCGATCCGGACCTGCCGCGTCCGCTGTGTCTGGTCGAGGAGGGGCGCATCGGAGGCCCGGTGCGCTTCCTGCGACCGGGGGCGAGCGTCGTGATCGTTGGCCCTTCGGGCGTGCGCAGCTTTAAGGCGGACGAGAGCGTGATCGCGGCGGCGCAGGAGGATGCGCTTTATGCCTATCCCGTGGCGTTCCTGACCGGTCTTCCGGATGCGATGACCGCGCATGAGGTCGATCCCGCCGAAGTGCTGCGGTCGTGGCGCGTGGGCGTCGCGGCCGAAGCCGCGGGCCTGCTGGGCGCGGCGCTGGCGTCTACGGTGACTTACGTGTCAGAGCGCAAGCAGTTCGGCCGCCCGCTGGCCACCTTCCAGGGCATGCGGCATCGTCTGGCCGAAGACCAGGTCATGACCAACTCGGTCTACTGGCTCGCCCTGCGTGCGGCCGGGACCGGCGATCCCGGCGACGCCGCGCTGGCCCTGCTGCATGCGCAGGAGGCGGCGAAGCGGGTGTGCTACGACTATCACCAGTTCCTCGGCGGCATGGGCATGACGCTGGAGCATCCGCTGCACTTGTGGACCTATCGCCTCAAGCTGCTGACCGCCGAACTGGGCGGGCGCGGCGAGCAGGGGCTGGCGGCGGCCGAGGCGCTGTGGGGGTGAACCACATAGCGCCGTCATTGCGAGCGAAGCGAAGCAATCCAGGGCCACATAAACCGCCCTGGATTGCTTCGCTTCGCTCGCAATGACGGTTGAACGGCTATCCCATCACCGCCACGCTGTCGCTGACCAGCCGCACCAGTTCCGCCTGCCCGCGCACGCCCAGCTTGGCGTAGAGACGCTTGGAATAGTTGCGCGCCGTTTCCAGCGTCAGGCCCATGCTTTCGGCCGCCTCGGCGATCGACTGCCCCTCGTTCAGCGCGATCGCCAGCTGGGCCTCGCGCGGGGGCAGGTCGAACAGCCGGGTGAGACGCTCCACGCTGGCCGGCGTTCTGGCATTGGGCAGGCGGCACAGCGCCAGCATCGAGGGGCGCGGCATGTCGCTAGTGGCCGTCAGCAGCGCTTCCAGCCGAGGGTCCTCATGCAGCATTACCGCACGCGGCGGGGGCGGCGTCGACGAGGCGAACAGCACGGCTGCGCCGCCCAGTTCACGCTCCGCATGGACGCCGAGATCGCGCAGGCGCTCCCCCACGCGCGGCGTGTAGCCGAGATTCCCGCGCATCCATGCATCGAGGCGCGGGTCGATGGCCAATAGCCGCGCCTCGCGGTCGAACACCATCCACGCCGTGGCGCTGCGCGCCATGCCCTGCGCACTGACGCTGGCGCGGATGCGGTGGTGCTCCAGCGCTACATAGCTGCGCAGCGCCGCCTCCACGTAAGGCGCGAGCGAGGAGAGCAGGGCGCTGTCCGCCGCCTCGCAAGGTTTGGCGCGGGCGAGGATAAGCCATGCATCGGTCTCCGCGACACGCGGCAGGCGCACCACCCGCTCGTCGGCGATACCGAGGCGCGCCATCTTGGCCAGGCGATCGGCCCGGAAGACGGGATCGTGGTCCACGAACTCGCCGACGCTGTAGACGCGGCCCGGGCGCAGCTGGTCGTAGTGCAGGCGCTCCAGCGCATGCATCTCGAACGGATCGAGTTCGCGTGCCTCGCTGCGCAAGTCGCGCCCGGCGTGGAAGTCGGTGATCTGGGCATGCGGGCCGTCGCCCTGCTTCATCACGATGCTGACGTACTCGGCATCGCTCCGGCGACGCAGGCGCTCGAGAAACTCGGCAAACTGCGCCTTGTCGCCAATCCCCGCTATCAGCGGCAGCAGCAAATCTGTCTCGTCGTTGGATGTCAGAGCCATACCTACCTCCCATATGGGAGGTTCTGCGATTTGTCATCCTTGCAAAGAGCGATTCGAGCCCAACAAGAGGGCGACCCTGCGAAGGCCAAAGGACCAGAGATCCTGATGAAGACCCTGACGCACCTCGACAGACTCGAGGCCGAAGCCATCCATATCATCCGCGAAGTCGTCGCCGAGGCCGAGAAGCCGGTGATGCTCTATTCCGTCGGCAAGGACAGCGCGGTGATGCTGCACCTTGCGCGCAAGGCGTTCTATCCCTCGCCGCCGCCGTTCCCGCTGCTCCACGTCGATACAACGTGGAAATTCAAGGCGATGTACGAGCTGCGCGACAAGATGGCGCGTGACAGCGGCATGGAGCTGCTGGTCTACCAGAACCCGGAAGCGGCCGAGAAAGGCATCAATCCGTTCGACCACGGCGCGCTCCACACCGACATGTGGAAGACCGAAGGTCTGAAGCAGGCGCTCGACAAGTACGGCTTCGACGCGGCCTTCGGCGGCGCCCGCCGCGACGAGGAGAAGAGCCGCGCCAAGGAGCGCATCTTCTCGTTCCGCACCTCCTCGCACGGCTGGGATCCGAAGAACCAGCGCCCCGAACTGTGGAACCTCTACAATGCCCGCAAGGCGCGCGGGGAATCGATCCGCGTGTTCCCGATCTCCAACTGGACCGAGTTGGACATCTGGCAGTACATCCACCTCAACGACATCCCCATCGTCCCGCTCTATTTCGCGGACAAGCGCCCCACCGTGGAGCGCGACGGCATGCTGCTGATGGTCGATGACGAACGCTTTCCGCTCAAGGACGGCGAAGTGCCGGTAGAGCGCTCGATCCGCTTCCGCACGCTGGGCTGCTACCCGCTGACGGGCGCGGTGGAGAGCGAGGCGAAGACGCTGCCCGAGGTGATCCAGGAAACCCTGCTCACCACCACCAGCGAGCGACAGGGCCGCGCCATCGACAAGGACGCCGGCGGCGCCGGCATGGAAGTCAAGAAGCAGCAGGGGTATTTTTAAGCCGCTGCCTTCTCGTACTTTTCCCTCGTCACCCTGAACCTGTTTCAGGGTCCATTTCTCGTCGGAGACCATCGGCCTGATTGGCGCGATGGATGCTGAAACAAGTTCAGCATGACGGAGTGTGATACATGACTGACACTATCGAAACTGCCGAAGCCCGCTACGTCACCGACAGCCTGATCGCCGAGGACATCGACGCCTACCTCGTCCAGCACGAGCACAAGACGATGCTACGCTTCATCACATGCGGCAGCGTAGACGACGGCAAGTCCACCCTGATCGGGCGCCTGCTCTACGATTCGAAGATGATCTTCGAGGACCAGCTCGACGCGCTCACCGCCGACTCCAAGAAGGTCGGCACGCAGGGGCAGGAGATCGACTTCGCGCTCCTCGTCGACGGCCTCGCCGCCGAGCGCGAGCAGGGCATCACGATCGACGTGGCCTACCGCTTCTTCAACACCGAGAAGCGCAAGTTCATCGTCGCCGACTGCCCCGGTCACGAGCAGTACACCCGCAACATGGTGACCGGCGCCTCTACCGCCGACCTCGCGGTGATCCTGATCGACGCGCGCAAGGGCGTGCTGGTGCAGACGCGCCGCCATTCCTATCTTTGCCACCTGATCGGCATCAAGAACATCGTCCTGGCGGTGAACAAGATGGACCTCGTCGACTACGACCAGGCCGTGTTCGACGGTATCGTCAAGGACTACGCAGAGTTCGCCAGGTCGATCGGGATCGACAGCTTCACCGCGATGCCGATTTCCGGCTTCAAGGGCGACAACATCACCACGCCTTCGGCCAATACGCCCTGGTACAAGGGGCCGACGCTGGTGGAGCACCTCGAAACCGTCGAGGTTCTCTCATCGGTCGATGCCGACAAGCCGTTCCGCTTGCCGGTGCAGTGGGTGAACCGTCCCAACCTCGACTTCCGCGGCTTCTCGGGCCTCATCGCCACCGGCAGCGTCAAGCCGGGCGACAAGATCCGCGTCCTGCCCTCGGGCAAGACCAGCGCGATCACCCGCGTCGTTACTTATGACGGCGATCTGGACGAAGCCGTTGCCGGTCAGTCGGTTACAGTGTGTTTCGAAGACGAGATCGACTGCTCGCGCGGCTCGGTCATCTCGGTCGCCGACAATCCGCCGCAGACCGCCGACCAGTTCGAATCGACGATCGTGTGGCTGGCCGACGAGGCGCTGGTCCCCGGCCGCGCCTACTGGCTCAAGCTGGGCACGCAGCAGGTCTCCGCGACCGTGGCCGAGCCCAAGTACACGGTCAACGTCAACACCATGGAGCACATGGCGGCCAAGACGCTGGACCTCAACGCCATCGGCGTGGCGGAACTGACCACCGACAAGCAGGTCGTCTTCGAGCCTTATGCCGACAACCGCACGCTCGGCGGCTTCATTCTGATCGACAAGATGACCAACGCCACCGTCGCGGCGGGCATGCTCAACTTCTCGCTGCGCCGTTCGCAGAACGTGCACTGGCAGGCCGTCGACATCGACCGCAAGCAGCACGCGGGCCTCAAGAACCAGAAGCCGGCCGTGCTGTGGTTCACCGGCCTCTCGGGTTCGGGCAAGTCCACGATCGCCAACATGGTCGAGAAGAAGCTGCACCGGATGAACCGGCACACCTTCCTGCTCGACGGGGACAACGTGCGCCACGGTCTGAACAAGGATCTGGGCTTCACCGAGGCCGACCGCATCGAGAACATCCGCCGTGTGGGCGAAGTCTCGAAGCTGATGACCGACGCGGGGCTGATCGTCATCACCGCGTTCATCTCGCCGTTCCAGGCGGACCGCGAGATGGTGCGCGCGATGCTGCCCGAGGGCGAGTTCATCGAGGTATTCATCGACACCCCGCTGAAGGTCGCCGAGGCGCGCGACGTCAAGGGCCTCTACAAGAAGGCGCGTTCCGGTGAGCTGAAGAACTTCACCGGCATCGACAGCCCTTACGAAGCGCCGCGCAATCCCGAGGTGCGGATCGACACGACGGTGATCTCGCCGGAGGAAGCCGCCGAACTCATCGTCAACACCCTGCTGGGAGACGCCTGATGGCCTATACCGACGGCGATCTCGCAGCGAAGCTGGCGGACGAGGCAGGCAAGATTCTCCTCAGCGTGCGCGGCTCCGGCCTGTTCGGCGGCAAGGCACTGGGCAAGGCGGGCGACCAGACCGCCAACCAGTTCCTCTGCCACGCCCTGCGTGAGCAGCGTCCCGAGGACGGCCTGCTCTCCGAGGAGGAGAAGGACAACGCCGAGCGCCTGGCCATGAGCCGGGTGTGGATCGTCGATCCGGTGGACGGCACGCGCGAATACGGCGAGGAGCGCGCCGACTGGGCGGTCCATGTCGGCCTTGCGGTGGACGGCGTGCCGGTGCTGGGCGCGGTGGCGCTGCCGGGCGCCGACCTCGTGCTGCGCTCCGACCAGCCGGGCGAGGTGCCGCCTGCGCCGGAAAAGCTGCGCATGGTCGTCAGCCGCACCCGGCCCGCGAAAGAGGCCACCAGCGTAGCCGAGACGATCGGCGCCGAACTGGTGCCGATGGGCTCGGCCGGGGCCAAGGCCATGGCGATCCTGCTCGGGCAGGCGGACATCTACCTGCACTCGGGCGGGCAGTATGAGTGGGACAGTTGCGCGCCGGCCGCCGTGGCGCTCGGCTGGGGGCTGCATGTCTCGCGGATCGACGGTTCGCCTTTGGTCTACAACCGCGAGGACGTCTACATGCCGGACCTGCTGATCTGCCGGAAGGAGCACGCCGACATGGTGCTGCGCGAGGTCGCGGCGCTGGTTTGAGCCACCATTCCTCGTCATTGCGAGCGAAGCGAAGCAACCCAGGGCAGCATCACGCTGCCCTGGGTTGCTTCGCTTCGCTCGCAATGACGAACTGAGGGCGGGGGGCACCGGAATCGCCCCCACGGCATTTTGCTATCGATTGTGTATCACATCTCAGTCAACATTGCTGTTCAGTGACACCCTCGCTATAGCCGCCCCTTTTTACGGGTAATCGGGGGCAGACATGGAAGCGAGGACCAGGCGCAGGGTCAGGGACCCGATCGCGACGCGCGAGACGATCCTCGAGGCGGCCAGCAACCTGCTCGCCAAGGACGGGCTGGAGGGGGTAAGCCTCTCAGCCGTGGCGCATCTGGCGGCCGTCAACCGGGGCACTGCCTACCAGCACTTCGAAACGCGCGAGAAGCTGATCGAGGCGACGATCCAGTGGGTCTCGGACAAGCTGTTCCGCGCCGTGTTCGGCGATCCGGAGACGATCGGCGACCGCCGCGTCGAGGAAGTCGATACCGCCGCGCTCACCGACCGCCTGTGCGATTTCGCCATGGAGAACCCGGAAATCTGCCGCGTCTGGCTGCAGCAGGTGCTGGCCTCGCCGGACCCCAGCCAGGACCCGTTCTGGCGCGAGTATGCGGGATCGCTCCAGCGCTTCGCCGATACCAAGCTGGCGATGCCCGGGATCGATGCCGAGGTGTTCTCGGTGATGAACCTTGCCGGCGTGTTCTTCTGGCCGATCTTCGCGCGCGCCCATGCCGCGAACGAGGAGGAGCGCAACGCGCTGACCAAGCGCTTCAGTCACGAGATTTTGCGCCTCTCGATGTACGGCTCGATGAACGCCTCGCGCTTTCCCGAAGTGGCGGCGCGGCTGGCGGCGGAGGATGGGGCTGCGCAGTCTCGCGGTCGAGGTTAGCGCGAGGGGGCTTCGACAGGCCGTGCCTGACCCTTCGACAAGCTCAGGGTGAGCGGACGTAACGTAAACCTCTCAATTCCCGCTCAGGCTGAGCTCGTCGAAGCCCCCTCGGCGAGCCACTTCCATTTCGCCTCCGCGATGCCATGTCCCGCCGGCATTGACGCATGGGGTCCGAACCCGTCAGCACGGCAGGCGAGTTCGACCCCGTATCGGGCCGAAGAGGGAGTTCGCCAGAGATGTTTTCCGCCATCGTCATCGACAAGACCGAACAGGGCCAGACCGTCGGCCTGCAGCAGCTCGACGAAAGCGCGCTGCCCGAAGGCGACGTGACCATCGACGTCGCCTACTCGACGCTCAACTTCAAGGACGGCCTCGCGATCACCGGCGCCTCGCCGGTCGTGCGCAAGTTCCCGATGGTGCCCGGCATCGACCTCGTCGGCACCGTGACCGCGAGCAGCCACGGCGAGTGGAAAGCGGGCGACACCGTCGTCCTCAACGGCTGGGGCGTGGGCGAAGTCCACTGGGGCGGTCTTGCACAGAAAGCGCGCCTCAAGGGCGACTGGCTGGTGCCGCTGCCTTCGGCCTTCACCCCGGCGCAGGCGATGGCAATCGGCACGGCGGGCTACACGGCGGCGCTGTGCGTCGATGCGCTGGTCGATTTCGGCGTGACCCCGGATCAGGGCGAGGTGCTCGTCACCGGCGCAACCGGCGGCGTTGGCTCGGTTGCGATCACGATCCTGAAGAAGCTGGGCTATTCGGTCGCCGCGCTGACCGGCAAGCCGGGCGAGGCGGACTACCTCAAGGCGCTGGGTGCCGAAACCATCATCGACCGCGCCGAACTGGCCGAGAAGGGCAAGCCGCTGCAGAAGGAGCGCTGGGCTGGCGTCGTCGATACGGCTGGCAGCTTCACCCTCGCCAATGCCTGCGCGCAGACGAAGTACGGCGGCGCGGTGGCGGCCTGCGGTCTGGCACAGGGCGCGGACCTGCCCGCGACCGTGATGCCCTTCATCCTGCGCGGCGTGGCACTGCTCGGCATCGACAGCGTCATGGCGCCCAGGGCCAAGCGGCTGAAGGCATGGGACCGTCTGGCCAAGGACCTCGATCCCGCCGCGCTCGACACCATCGGCCAGACCATCGGCCTCGGCGACGCGGTGGAAGCGGCGAAGAAGTTCATGTCGGGCGAGGTCAAGGGCCGCTTCATCGTCGACGTGAACGCTTGACGTCGGCATAACGGAGAGGACGGCATGATGGCTTCGGTCAAGGTGGTGGACGGCCTTTCGGTCGTCCACGGCATTCCTCTCGGCGAGGAGCAGGGTATCGGCGCGCTGACGCTGGGCGGCTACGTGCGCGAGGTTACCGGGCGCTACGGCCCGCGCGAGGCTGCGGTGATCCACCTCGGCGGGGAGGTCGTGCGCTGGACCTACGACGATCTCTACGCCCGCTCGCTGGAAGTGGCGAAGTCGCTGCTGACGCTCGGCACCGGCAAGGGCACGCGCGTGGGCGTGCTGATGACCAACCGCCCCGAATTCCTCGCCGCCGTGTTCGGTGCGGCGCTGGCCGGATGCGTGGCGACACCGATCAGCACCTTCTTCACGCCGTCCGAGCTGGAAGTGGTGCTTCAAGCCTCGGGCGTATCGGTGCTGCTGCTGGAACGCTCGGTGCTGAAGAAGGACTTCGCCGAGATGCTGGCCGGGCTGGAGCCCGAGGTCATGACCGCCAAGCCCGGCGCGCTGGCTTCGCGCAAGTTCCCGTTCCTGCGCTACGCGGCGATGATCGACGGCGATGCGCCGCATGGCATGATCGAGACCTTCGGCGCCTTCCGTGCGCGCGGCGAGGCGGTGGACGAGGGCCTAGTGCTCGCTGCCGCCGATGCGGTCTCGCCCGCTGATCCGGGAATCCTGCTGTTCTCCTCGGGCTCCACCGGCAAGGCCAAGGGCATCCTCAGCGCCCATCGCGGGGTGTGCCTGCAACTCTGGCGCTGGCCGCAGTGGTACGCGATCAGCGACGATTGCCCCGCCCGCACGTGGTCGGCCAACGGCTTCTTCTGGTCGGGAAACTTCGCTTGCGCGCTGGGCGGCACGCTCTCGCGCGGGGGGACGCTGGTGCTGCAGCGATGGTTCGACGCGGCCGAGGCGCTGGACCTGATGGCGGCCGAGCGCGCCAACATGGCGCTCGCCTGGCCGCACCAGTGGCCGCAACTTGAGGCCGCGCCGAACTATAACAACATCGATCTGTCTGCGCTGGTCTACGTCGATGCCAATATGCCGATTGCCCGCCAGCCCACCGTGACGACAACATGGCGGGAGCCGGGGCAGGCTTACGGCAACACCGAGACCTTCACGCTCATCACCGTTTATCCGGCGGGCACCCCCGAAGCGATCGCGGGCAAGTCTCACGGGATTCCGACCGCAGGTTCCACGATCAAGATCGTCGATCCCCTGACCGGCGCGACGATGCCGCTGGGCGAGCGCGGCGAGATCGCGGTGAAGGGGGCGACGGTGATGCTCGGCTACCTCGGCATCCCGCTGGGCGATTCGACCGACGGCGACGGTTTCCTGCGCACTGCAGACGGGGGCTATGTGGACGCAGCGGGCCGCCTGTTCTGGGAAGGCCGCCTCAACGACATCATCAAGACCGGCGGCGCGAATGTTTCTCCGCTGGAGATCGACGAGGTCATCCGCGCGCATCCGGAAGTGAAGGTCTCGCAGACGGTGGGCGTGCCCGACGAACTGCTAGGCGAACTCGTGGTCTCGTGCATCGTGCCGGTCGAGGGAACCAGCCCCAGTCCCGAGGCGATCCGCGATTTCGCGAAGGAGAAGCTGGCCAGCTACAAGCTGCCCCGCCGCATCCTCTTCGTCGCCGAGGACGATCTCAAGACTACCGGCAGCTCCAAGATCAAGACCGCCGAACTGCGCAAGCTGGCAGCGGAACGGCTGGCGGACGCCTGAGCGGTGGGCGAGCCCGACTTCGCCGACTGGCTCGCCCTCTGCAACCTCAAGGCCGCCTATTGCCGCCTGCTCGACACGAAGGACTGGGAGGGCTGGAAACAGCTTTTCACCGAGGACTGCGTGCTCGACACGACAGCCAGCGGCGGCACCCGGGAGCAGGGCCGCGACCGTTTCGTCGCGCAGGTCAGCGAGGCGCTGGCGAACGCCCGGACCGCGCACCAGATTCATTCGCCCGAGATCGCCATCTTCGGCGACCGGGCGCAAGTAGTATGGGCGATGCAGGACCGGGTCATCAAGGGCGACTTCGCGCTCACCGGCTATGGCCACTATCACGAGACCTGCGTGCGCACGCCCGGAGGGTGGAGAATCGCCGAGCAGGTGCTGACGCGGCTGATCCTCGAGATCGAGCGGCCCGGTTCTCACATCGGCAGCCGGGCGTCATCACTCTGATGTAATCGCTGGGGCGCGTCGTCCGGCGATAGGCGGGGCCAGAGCGAGCCGCTATGGTACTCTCCGAAGCAGCCGACCTGCATGTAGCGGGCGGCGAAGGGAGCGGAGGAAGCGTGGGCAAGACCATCGTCATCACAGGTGCCGGAGCAGGCCTCGGCAAGGCTCTGGCGCAGCGTTTCGCCAGTGAGGGTGAAACCGTGATCCTGCTCGGCCGCACCTTGTCCAAGGTGCAGGCCCTTGCGGACGAACTGGGCGGGCCGGCCCTGGCGATCGAATGCGACGTCGCCGATGCGGGCTCGGTACGCACCGCCTTCGCGCAGATCGCCGAGGCGCATCCGAAAATCGACGTCCTGATCAACAATGCCGGAATCTACGAGCCATTCACCGTGGCCGAGGCGACCGACGAGCAGATCGACAGCATCCTGAACACCAATCTCAAGGGGCCGATCTACTGCTGCCGTGCGGCGATCCCGATGATGGAGAGCGGCGGCCTGATTATCAACGTGGGCAGCGAGTCCGTCGCTGTGCCGTTCGTGATGCTCTCGCTCTACCAGTCGAGCAAGGCGGGGCTGGAGATGTTCACAACCGCGCTGGAGGCGGAACTGGAGGAATCCGGGATCCGCGTCGCCCTGCTGCGCGCCGGGCCGATGTACGATGACGGCAAGTCCTCGCCGAATTGGGACCGCGATGCCGCCATGCGGTTCCACATGGGCTGCGCGAAGAACGGGCTGGACCTGCGCGCGCGGCCGGTTTCGCATTCCGCGTCGCCCACTTCCGTGTTCCGCGCGGTGATCGACCTGCCGCCAGACGTGCGCGTCAGCCACGTCTCGATCGGCGCGCGCAAGATCTGACCATCCGGGCCTGACCCTCTCTTGAAGGACATGACATGACCACTCTTCCCGAAGCCCGGCTCTATATCGACGGCAAGCTGCGCGATGCCACCGGAGGCGCTACTTTTGACGTCATCAGCCCCTGGACCGGCGAGCCCGTCGGCAAGGCGGCTGACGCCACTGCCGCCGACGTGAACGAAGCGATCGCCGCCGCCCGCCGCGCCTTCGACGAGACCGACTGGTCCACCAACGTCGAAAAGCGCGTCGCCTTGGTCAAGAAGTATCGCGAACTGTTCGAGCGTGAACGCCCCCGCCTGGCACAACTGGCGATCCATGAGGCCGGCGCGGCGCAGGGCGCCGTGGGCCGCGCCCATGTCGGCATGGCGATCGACGGCTGGGACGATTACATGGCCGTGTTCGACAAGCTCGAGTGGGAGAAGGACTACGGCGAGAAGCCAGCCTTCGGCATGATCCACAAGCGCCTCGGCGTGCGCGAGGCGGTGGGCGTCGTCGGCGCCATCACGCCGTGGAACGTGCCGCTCTACGTCAACATCGGCAAGGTCGTGGCAGCGCTGCTGGCCGGTTGCACGGTGATCCTCAAGCCGGCGCCGGATACTCCGGGCATGGGCGCGATCTTCGGTGAGCTGGCAGCGGAGGCAGGCTTCCCGGATGGCGTCATCAATGTCGTGTTCGGTGCCGATGCGGCGCTGGCAGGCGAGATGCTGGTTACCGATCCGCGTGTCGACCTGATCTCGTTCACCGGCTCCACCGGCGTGGGCAAGCGCATCATGGAGCAGGGCGCGCCGACGCTGAAGCGGGTGTTCCTCGAACTGGGCGGCAAGTCGGCCAAGATCGTGCTCGACGATGCGCCCAACTTCGCGATGGACGTGGGCATGACCATGCTGGTCTTCCACGCCGGGCAGGGCTGTGCCGTCCATTCGCGCCTGCTGGTTCCGCAAAGCCGCTACGAAGAGGCCAAGGCCATCCTCAAGGGCGCCTACGGCAACTTCGGCGACAACTGGGGAGACGTCGAAAACCCGGCGCACATCATGGGCCCCGTCGTGTCGAAGCGGCAGATGGAGCGGGTGAAGAGCTACATCGACCTAGGCCAGCAGGAAGGCGCGACCTTGCTTGCGGGTGGCAACATCCGTCCGGACAAGGGCGGCGGATATTTCGTGGAGCCGACATGCTTCGTGGACGTTACCAATGACATGCGCATCGCTCAGGAAGAGATCTTCGGCCCCGTTCTGGTCGTCATTCCCTACGAGGACGACGAGGATGCCATCCGCATCGCCAACGAAAGTTCCTACGGCCTTTCGGGCGGCGTCTCGGGTAGCCACGACCGCGCGATCAACATTGCGCGCAAGGTGCGCACCGGTTCGATGAGCGTGAACAACGGCATGTGCATCGCCGGCGACATTCCCTTCGGCGGCTTCAAGGCCAGCGGCATGGGCCGCGAATGGGGTCTGGAAGGCATCGAGGAATTCACCGACGTCAAGCTGCTCGCCTGGCCGGTCGGGCAAGTGGAAGCCGCCTGAGACGCGATGCCCGGAGAGGTTGCAGAGACGGAGCACCTTGCGACACTGCCGCCGGCGCTTGCGGCGGCAGTTGCCACGGCCTGCGCGGCGGTCAGCCACAACCTCAACGGGCAGCGCCTCGGCCGCAAGGGCAGGGTAACGCGCGAGCGTATCCTGGCTGCGGCAATCGAACTGATCGAGGATTCGGAGGAGCCGGTGACGCTCGCCCGCGTAGCGCGGGGGGCGTCGCTGGGCATGACCTCGGTTTACAACTACTTCACCGACATGACCGAACTGTTGCTGGCGGTGCTCGACCCGGTCATGGCGACGGCGGAGAACGATTACCTCTCGCTCGCGCGCGAGCGCTGGGCGGACGAGGAACTCTACGCGCGCTGCTATGCCTTCGTGCGCGCCTACCATGGTTTCTGGGCAAGGCATTCGCGGCTGCTGCACTTGCGCAATGCGCTGGCTGACCAGCAGGATGCGCGCATGATGGCGCATCGTATCCGCAGTAGCCGTCCGATCATCGCGCTGCTCGTGCGGCAGATGAGCGACGAACCGGTCGGTCTCGGACCCCATACCTCGATGGCAACGATGGTGATGATCGGCATCGAGCGTTCCGTGACACTGGTGACCGACCGCGAGCTGCGCAAGCTCGTCGGTATCGAGCCGGAAATGAGTGAGGATCGCTATCTGGTGCCCGGCGCAAGGCTGATGGAATTTGCGATCAGCGATGCGCGCAGATAAATCCTCCCCCACCGGGGGAGGAATCGGACCTCATTTGCCCTTTCCGCCAACGCCCTTGAGGTAGGCTTCCATGCCCTCGATGTAGTCGGGGTTCAGCATCAGCGCGCTGTTCGCCATGCGCTCGACATGGCGCGCGGAATCGCGGCCGACTTCGGCGCACAGTTCGATCGCCACCTTGGCGGCGCCCATCTGCTCGCCGTTCTGATTCGCCAGGTGGCGGCAGAAATCCATCACCTCCGCCTCGAACTCCGCGTCCTCGAAGACCTGATGGACGAGCCCCATGGTGAAGGCCATGTCGGCGCTGGCAGGTTTGTTGGCCATGATCAGCCAGCGCGCCCAGTGCGGCCCGCAGATCCGCGTCAGTCGTGAGACGCCGCCCGAAGCGGGCAGAACGCCGAACAATCCTTCCGGGAAGGCATAGGCCGCGCTCTTCGCGGCAAGGCGGAAGTCGCACGAAAGGCTCATCTCCAGCCCGCCACCCACGCACATGGCGTGATGCGCCGCGACGATGGGCTTCTCGACGTGCTCCATCTCGTCCCAGAGCTGCTGCATGTTGTTGAGGTTGAGCCGATGGTTTTCGCGCACCTTGCTGGCGGAGTTCGCCGCGACGTTGGCTTCGGACACGATGTTGCGGTTGCCGCCACGCAAGTCCGCGCCTGAACTGAAGTAGCGCCCGGCCGAGCGGATCAGCATGACCTTGAGGTCCGCCCGTTCGCGTAGCCGCAGCACGGCTTCGGTGAGCAGGTCCATCATCTCGCGGCTGATGGCGTTGAGCTTGTCCGGCCGGTTGAGCGTGGCGACGAGAATGCCGTCGATTTCTTCGGTCAGAAGGTGCGGTGCGTCTTCGGTCATTGTTATCTCCCTCAACCGCGAGTGCGCGGCAGGCCGAGCCCGCGTTCGGCGACCATCGAGCGGTGCACTTCGCTGGTGCCGCCGTAGATCGTCGTGCCCGCCGCGTGACGGTAACACTGGTTGAGCAGCGCG
The DNA here is from genome assembly GCF_030209485.1 of Novosphingobium sp. fls2-241-R2A-195. NCBI lineage: Bacteria > Pseudomonadati > Pseudomonadota > Alphaproteobacteria > Sphingomonadales > Sphingomonadaceae > Novosphingobium > Novosphingobium sp. fls2-241-R2A-195. The sequence continues at coordinate 141,792 of NZ_JARVRY010000007.1, read as the reverse complement.
ACTGCCCCCTCGCGCTTGGAAAGCGAGAGCGGTGCCGTCAGGTCTAGCAGGTCGCGGCTGTCGCTGAGGAACTTCTCGGAGGAGTACATCTTCGACATGGGCCCGAAGGCATGGTTCGGCTTCTTCTCGATGCTGGACCACTGCGCGCGGTAGGTCAGCATGTCCGATATCCACAAGTGCGCCACGCTGCGGGCAAGGCGGCACTGGGTGCGCACCTCGCCGTCGATGCCGAGTTCGCGGGTCACTTCCTCGGCCGCCTCGATCATGGCCTTCATGACCTTGGAGAAGCCGCCGCCGTGCTCCAGTTCCAGCGCTGCACTCATCGTCTTCGTGCCGCCGTCGATCTCGCCGAGACGCCACGAATCGGGGATCACCACGCCGTCGTAGAAGGTGATGTTGGTGCGCTCGTCCTGGAAGGTGTGGACGGCCTGCACCGTCACGCCCTCGGTCTTGAGAGGGACGATGAACATCGTCAGGCCCTTGTGCTTCGCCACGTCGGGATTGGTACGCGTGAGCATCAGCACGTAGCTCGAAAGGTTGGCGCCGCTGGTCCACATCTTGGTGCCGTCGATGCGCCAGGAGCCGTCGTCCAGTTGCGTCGCCTTGCACTGTGCGGCGAAGACGTCCGAGCCGCACGAGGGCTCCGAATAGCCCAGCGAGCACAGCACGTCGCCGCCGACGATCCTGGGCAGGACCTCGGCCTTGAGTTCGTCCGACCCGTACTTGTCGATCATCATCGCCACCATCGCCGCGACATTGGCGCCCGGCGTGTTGTAGCCCTGCCGCTCCATCTCGCCCATCGCGGCAATGCGTGCGTAAGGAGTGATATTGCGGCCGGAGAGATGCTCGGGCAGGCCGGGGAACAGCAGGTTGTGCTCGGCCAGCATCTTGTGAACCTCAGGCACGTAGCCTTCCCAGGAATAGTGGAACCTGGCCTTCTGTTCCTGCGTAACCTTGGTGGCGAACAACTCGGCGATCTCGGCGCAGACCTGGCGAGCCTCGTCGCCGAGATCGAAATCGAGCGGGACCTCGCCAGAAGCGGGCAGGGCGACCGTCTCTCCGGCATAAAGACGGCGTCCGGCTTCTTCCAGAGCGAGTGCGGGGTCGCCGGCGACCAGTGGCCATGCCTTTGCGCGCAGGTTGTAGAGGTGTACGTCGTATTCGTTCGACAAGCCGTAGCCGCCGAAAGTGTGCAGGCCCTGCGCCACCGATCGTGCCGCAGCATCGCAGGCGTACCAGTAGGCGAGCGAGATCGTGGCGGCGGCCGCGTCGGAGCCGTCGTAGATGCCGCGGATCGCCTTCCAGGCAAGGAACTTGGCGCCATCGACGTCGCACAGCAGGTCGGCGAGGGGATGCGAGATGCCTTGGAAGGTGCCGATGAGCTGGCCGAACGCCTTGCGCTCACCCGCGTAGACGGCTGCCATCTGCAGCGCCTGCCGGCCGATGCCGGAGAGCGCGACCGCCATGTAGAGCTTCCACTCCTCCAGCCCGGCGGCGAACAGGGCTAGCGCCTCCTCGCCGGAGCCGAGCACGATCGTCTCGCCTGCGGCAAGATCGATCTCCGCGATCGGCGTGGTGGCCAGGTTGGCTTCGGCCTTCGCACCCGCAGGTGTTACCAGCACGACATCCCGGCCACGCCGCGCGACGACCGCCTTCGCCACTGCTCCGCCGGCGATCCACTGCTTCGAATGCTGCGCAGCATCCTGCATGGCGATCGTCACGACCGACTCACCGCCGATCGTCGCTTCGAGAAGATCGTCCTGGCCACCAAGCTGAGCGAGCAGGCGTGCCGACACCAGCGTTTCGGCCAGAGGGCCGGAGACGAGCGTGCGCCCGGCCTCCTCCATCAACAGTGCCGCGTCGAACAGGCCCAGGTCCATGCCGCCCGCATCCTCCGGCACGCGCATGGCGAAGGCGCCGAGTTCGGCCAGACCGCTCCACAGCGCCGCATCGAAGCCATCGGTCTCCTGTGCCTTGCGAACGCGCACGGTGCTGGAATGCTCGTCGAGAAAGCGCGCGAATGTGTCGCGCATCATTTCCTGTTCGTCAGTGAGATCGAAGTTCATGGCAGGCTTTCCCGGAGCTTATCGTTTTCCTTCACCATTGGTCCTGAACACAGGTTGGAAGGGCGTTCAATCCGGCCTCGGCGGCAATCGCGGGCACGATGCGGATGACAAGGAACGGGGCAATCGCACAAGCGATGGCTCGGGCTCGCGAGTGGCTAGCGGGGCGTGGGAGCGATAGTCTCGACGGCAATAAGACAAGCGGGGCGAAGCACCGGCGAACGCACTCACGGGAGACGAGAGATGGAAATGAACGACATGGTCATCATCAGCGTCGATGACCACATCAGCGAACCGCCCGACATGTTCCGGAACCACTTGTCCGGCGCACTCCTCGAATCCGCGCCGAAGATGGTCAAGGACGAGAACGGCAAGGACGTCTGGGTCTATCAGGGACAAAGCTTCGCTTCGGTTGCGCTCAATGCCGTGGTGGGGCGGCCCTTCGAGGAATACGGCATGGAGCCGACCTCGCTCGACCAGCTTCGCGAAGGGGTCTACATGGTGGACGAGCGCGTGAAGGACATGGACGTCAACGGCGTTGCGGCCTCGCTCAACTTCGGCTCGGTGTTTGACTTCGCCGGAGGGCGCCTGCACCGGGTGCCCGACCGCGATCTGGCGGTGAAGCACGTCAGCGCCTACAACGATTGGCACATCGACGAATGGTGCGGCGCGCATCCCGGGCGCTTCATACCCTGCGCTATTCTGCCGACCTGGAACATGGACGCCACGATCGCCGAACTGAAGCGCGTGAGCGCCAAGGGCTGCCACACCGTCTCGATCAGCGAGAACCCGACCTGCCAGGGCCTGCCGAGCATCCACAACGAATACTGGAAGCCGTTCTACAAGGCGATCGCCGATCTCGACATGACGATCTGCATCCACATCGGCGGCGGCAATCCGGCGCCGCATGCATCGATGGAGACACCGATTGAGGCATGGATTTCGACGATGCCGATGACGATTGCCTATGCGGCGTCGGACTGGCTGCAACTGGAGGCACTGCACGAGTATCCGGACATGCGCATCGCGCTGTCAGAAGGCTCGATCGGCTGGGTGCCCTACTTCACCGAGCGGGCCGATTTCTCCAACTCGCGCCACAAGTACTGGACGCATTCGCGTTTCCAGGACCTGAAGCCCAGCGAGATGTTCCGGCGTCATTTCCTGAACTGCTTCATCGACGATGCTTTCGGCCTGCAGAACATCGGCTTCATCGGCGAGGACAACATTGCTTACGAATGCGATTATCCGCACTCGGACACGCTCTGGCCCGAGGTGCCGGAGAGGCTTTGGCCGACGATAAATCACCTGACCAACGTACAGATCGACAAGATCACGCACGGAAATGCCATGCGCTGGTTCCGCTTCGATCCGTTCAAGCATCACGCCAGAGCAGACCTGACCGTCGGCGCTCTGCGGGCCAGGGCAGCGGCACAAGGCGTGGATACGAGCCCGAAGTCCTCGCTCGGCGAGCGTCCGCTGGAGCAAGGCGAAGTGCGGCCGGTCACATCGGGCGACATCATGAAGATGTTCAGGCGCCACGAGGACACCGATCGTCTCGGCCGCATGGCCGGACAGGAGGCGTAAGCAAACGACAAATGTGAGCAAACGACAAGCGTGAAGGGAGGCATCGTCCTGGAGAAAATTCGGGACGATGGATGGCAAACAAAAGAAAAGGCCCCGCGAGACGTGCTCGCGAGGCCCTTTCCCGTTGGGAAGTGTGAATTCAGGCAGCGTGCGAGAACTGCTCCACGCTGGACTGCGGGTGATGGGCCACGGGATCGGGCAGGCACGCGCGCATGGCGTCGCTCAGGCACTGGAACAACGCTTCCGGGTTCACCTTGTCATCCTTGCCGTAGACGATGCTGACGACCAGCGGGTGCCCTTCTGGCTGGCGCGGGACGAGGCCGCTGAGCGCATCGGCGCCCGTGGAGAAGCCGGCCGGTCCGAACAGGTGGCGCGGATCGCGGCAGGCGTCGATACGGGCCATCATTTCCGAGAATGCGAACTTGTCCTGCTCCCCTGCTTCGGCGTTGAGGCGGCGCACCATGCCTTCGCAGCGCTGGCGGGTGACGGTGGACAGCATCAGCCAACCCGGCGCGTTGCGTGCCAGAGGCTCCTTGACGCCGCCAGCCAGTTCGCGGGTGGCAGCGGGCGCGCGGGGCCCATGGCGCCAGTTCACGATCTGCGCGTCGAGACCGACCATCGAATGCAGTGCCACCGAAAGCCCGGTCTGGGCAACGAGACGATCCATCAGGCGCACGATACGGCCGTCACGCACCAGTTCCGGCTGGCCGGAAGTGCCGATCAGCGCCGCGCGCGGGGTAAGGCTGTAGGCACGCGAGTAGGGGTCCTTGTGCAGCAAACCCAGTTCTACGAGGCTCGACAGCAGTTCCGAGGTGCTCGACTGAGGCCGGTTATACCGGCGCACGATATCCATGACGGTCGCTTCGCGGTGCGCGTCGTCGAAGTACTCCAGTACCTCGATCACCCGGCGTGCGATCTTTGCCTTGTTCGATGACGTTGCCTTGCCAGCCATGAGGTCTCTCTCCTTCCCTCTCGCGTGGTTGATGAACTCGATCGTTAGCGTCGAGCTTGCCTCAATCCCCGAGTCGTAATCCCAGATAACTGAGTCATTCTCGTTTTTTGCTGACTTTGGTTAGCATCAACAACGATGTTCATCAAGCGTCCTTTTTGTATACGAACGTTGAAAGAGAGACGAGCGCGGTTTTCCGCCGGTCGAGCCGAGCTGATGGCGCGGAAAAGGCCGGTAAACTGTGTCGGTCGGTGGAGGGGCTGGTCAATTCAATCAGGGCGGTTCATGCCTGTACGGGACGAACGGAAATCAGCAAGGAGTCATATGGAGAGCCGGGAAATATACGGTTTGACCGTTCCTGCGACTGATTTTGTCTCTGGCGGATTCGTGCTGGTCGAGCCGATAACCTTCATCGATAGCGATGGCTTTTCGCCTGATTTCCACCATCTGGGCCTGCCGCCTTGGCCGGTGATCGCGAAGGGAAAGTGGCACGATGCCTTTGCAAAGTTGGATACTTTCGTCGAGGATGGCTTTGATGCGAGACAAATCCGCAGAGCGGTCGAAGCCCGCCCGATCGCTGCGGCGACTCTGGTGCAACTGCTGCGCCTGCTGCCTTCGCTGAGTCTGGAAGATGGCCTTGTGGCCGAGTCGCTGGCCTATGCCACGCTGCAGGGGAGCAGCGAGCACCGCAAATGGCAGGCGGGGCGAGTGCGGGCGGCGGACGGACGAGCGCCCGGTGCCGTCCTGCTGACTCGCGAAGGTGATGCCGTGACGGTGACGCTCGACCGTCCGGATGCGGACAATGCGATCGACCGGCCGATGCGTGATGCGCTGCACGAGGCCTTTGCGCTTGCGAACCTCGACACCACGATCACCTCGGTCACGTTGCAGGGGACGGGGCGCTGCTTCAGCCTCGGCGCTGACCTTGACGAGTTCGGCACGACGCTCGACCTGGCGATGGCGCATGCCATCCGGCGTCGCACGTTGCCCGCCAACGAGGCGCTGCGCTGCGCCGATCGCTTTGTGGCCGAGATCGACGGTGCCTGCGTGGGGTCGGGACTCGAACTGGCCGCGTTCGCATCGCGTATCACGGCAACGCGTCGCTCGTGGTTTCAACTGCCGGAACTGGCGATGGGAATCATTCCCGGCGCCGGAGGTTGCGTCTCGCTCACTCGCCGTATCGGGCGTCAGCGGACCGCCCTGATGGTGCTGTCAGGCCGACGCATCAGCGCGCAAAAGGCGCTCGAGTGGGGACTGGTCGATGCGCTGGTGGACTAGGTTTCCGCCTGCGATCACCATTCTTACGTCGCTTTTGTCGAGGCGGGCGCGAACTTCGGACCATGGGCGGTCCATAAGGCACAAGTCGGCCATTGCGCCGACCGCAATGGCGCGTTGGCGTGAGAAGTCGGCCGGTTCCGTTAGATAGAGCGCCAGCGCCTCCTCCGGCGTCAATCCTTCATCGGCACCGATCACTGCCCCGCTCGGGGCGCGGCGGTTGACGGCGGCGGTCATGGATTTCCATGGATCGGCTTCGCCATAAGGTGCGTCGCTCCCTCCGGCGAGGGGCAGGCTTGCGGCGGCCAGGCTGCGCAGGCGATAAAGGTCTGCGTGGTGCCTCGGATCGACGTCTGCCAGATAGCGGTCGCCACGCTCGGCAATGAAATGGGGCTGGACACAGGCTGACAGGCCGAGGTCGCGCATGCGGGAGACGAGATCGGGAGAGGCTACGGACACATGTTCGATCCGGTCGCCGCGGACGCTGCCGGCCACTTCGAGCACGGCGAGTGCGAAGACCAATTCCACCTCGGTCACGCAATGAACTGCGACCGCGCGGTTCTGGGCATGTCCGGAACGCACAAGAGCGACAGCCTCGTCGAAGTCGGGCAAGGCGTTCTCGTGGAGATGCAGCTTGAGCGGGCCGAGAGTGCATCCGGGCGGCAGATGTTCCCCCAGCGCAAGGCTGCCCGCGATCATCGACGACTGCAGGAGGCGCCCGTCACTGCGTTGCTGCGCGAAATGCCGAGCGACGCCAGGGTCGTTGCGCGGGGACATGTCGGTTATGCCGGTAACGCCGCATCTGGCAAGCCGGGCGCTGGTCTGCGCGAAATCGGGAAGCGAACCTCCGAGCGTGCGGCTGAGCCATGCGTCCTCTTCGAACAGACGGCCGGTAAAGCGTCCGCCGGCCCTTTCCAGCCCTGGCGGCGCGTCCGCGATCGCAAGCAGTTCCTCCAGCGCGCGCGAGTTGAGCAACCACATTCGCCCGGTGCGATGCTGCATGCGCAGCGGACGATCGGCAACCATGCGGTCCAGCATCGCCGCATCGGGCAACACGCCGTCGAGGACGCTTTCATGGAAGCCGACGCCGCGCAGCCATCCTGTGCCGGGCGCCTGGAGGGCCCGCGCCAATTGTGCCGAAGTCAGGACATCGGGTTGTCCGCAGGAAATCGAGGATTGCTGCGCGGCAAGCGCTGCAAGATGGATGTGGTGATCGTGCAGGCCCGGCAGCAGCAATCCGCCTCGTGCGTCGATGACCTGCTCATCGGAGCGGGGAAGCAGGGTGCCGATCGATGCGATACGCGGGCCTTCGATCCTCACGTCGCCGGGCCCGGTGCCCCATATCTCGGCATTCCGGATCAGCATCGTGCGAAAGCGTTCAGATAATGCGCCGTGTCGGCGCCGATGGGTCGCACGGGTGCGGTCAGTGCGCGCGGGCTCACTGTGGGGAAAGGGGCGCCGATCGCCTGTCCCCATGCACATAGTTCGGCGTCGATCATCGCGCGATCATGCGCCCGTTCCTCGGCGAGTGCCATGGCGCAGATCGCGCTCATCGACAGGCCGATTTGCTGGGCCACGCCGCTGCGCAAGGCGGAAAGCCCTTCGCGCGCGGCGACGATGCCGGTGAGGGGGTCGGCAATGGCATCGCCCACGTAGCCGATGCCGCCACCCGCATCGGCCATTGCGCGGGTAAGGCCGCCCGCCACGCCGCAGTCGTTGCCGATGCCCACCCAGTCGGCGGGATCTCCGCTCGCTCCGTGACCCGTGATGGAGAGCCAGACCAGCCCCGGCGTTTCGCGCATCAAGGCTCCCGCATCGATGCCGAGATGCCGCAATGCGCGCGGTCGCGAGGCTTCGATCACGATGTCTGCCCGCCGGATCAGCGCCACGAGGGCCACCTTCTGCGCATCGTCGGTAAAGTCGACGAGGAGGCTGGCCTTGCCTTGGTTGATCCGGTCGAAGGTCTCCGGATCGTCACGCCGGATCAGGTCCGGGCGGGTGAGGCTCTCGACTTTCAGAACTTCCATGCCTGCCTGCCAGAACAGGTGGCCCGACAGTGGCCCGGCCCAGATCGCGGAGAGATCTACGACTAGTGGCCGATGCCCTTCCGGCCTGTCGCGGCGTTCGCCGCGCAGCATGACGTCGATTGCGGGCGATGCCGGAGTTTCATCGACACGGGCGACGGGTAGACCGAGCGTGCGCCCGGTCTGCACGAGGTCCCTGGCGTCATGGCGCAGCACGGCTGCAGCAATCGCCTCCCAGTCGCCCGTATCGATCGCAGCATCGCCGAACAGCGCGGGTAACAGCTCGCGGTCCACCTCGCGGATCAGGGTGAGCGCAAACCATTCGCCGTCACGCGCAGGCATGAGCCTGCTGCCGCCTAGCCCGGCCGAGGTGGTGCCCGTGATCGTGTAGCCGCCGTTCGCCCCGCGTTCGCCCATCAATGTGGCACCATCGAGCCGGGGCAGCCCATGCCAAGTCGTCATGGCCTGCAACTGCCGGTCTGCCCACCGCGCGAGCGGGATCGCAGGAGCGGGGGGAGTGCGGTCAGCCGGCAAGGACTTCCTTTACCTTACGGCGCAGCAGCTTGCCCATCTCGTTGTAGGGAAGCTCTGCCAAGAAGGCGACTTTCTCCGGCACGCGCGAGGAGCGCAGGCGCGAACGGACGAGGTCCTTCAGTTCGGTTTCGGCTGGAGCCTCGAACCCGTCGCGCGTGACGATGGCAATGCCTACCGCCTCTCCCCATTCGACCGAGGGGATCGCGCAAGCGCAGGCATCGGCGATGGCGGGGTGCGTGAGCAGCACGTCCTCGATCTCGCCCGGCGACATGTTCTCGCCGCCACGCACGATCACGTCGTCGGCGCGGCCGGAAAGGAACAGGTAGCCGTCCTCGTCCATGTAGCCGGCGTCGCGCGTGGGGAACCAGCCTTCTGCATCGAGCGCGCTCTTTTCCTTGTACTCACCGGAGACCTGCTCGCCGCGCACGTAGATCTCGCCAGCCTCGCCGAGTGGCAGGACTTCGCCGCTCTCGCTGCGGATTTCGATCTCGACCGTCGGGATCGGCTTGCCGAGCGAGGTCAGGCGGGCGCGGACTTTCGGATCTTCGGAGGCGAGCGCCTCGCGGTGATCGTCGGGGCCAAGCAGGGCGATGGTGGAACTGGTCTCGGTCAGGCCATAGGCGTTGGTGAAACCCGCTGCCGGGAAACGTTCGAGAGCCTTGTGGATGACCTCCAGCGGCATCTTGCCGCCGCCGTAGGCGATGGCGCGCAAGGATGCGGTCCGGACGACCGCGCCTCCATCCGCAGCCTTTTTGTCCATGGCATCGACGATGCGGGCCAGCATGGTCGGCACGACGAAGGCGTTGGTGATCGCCTCCGCCTCGACGAGGCCCAGCCAGCCCTCGGGCGAGAATGCGGGCAGCATGACGATCTTGCGCTGGGCATATATCGAGGACAGCAGCGCCGAGATTCCCGCGATGTGATAGGGCGGCACGACCACCAGCGCGGCGTCGGCCTCGTCGGCACTGGCGAACTCGACGGTGCCCAGGATATAGCCCAGCAGGTTGGAATGGCGCAGGATTGCCGCCTTGGGCGCTGCCGTGGTGCCGCTGGTGAACAGCTGGATCGCCACGCCCTCACCCGGATCGTACTCGCGTGCATCGTCGGCAGGGACGGTTTCCTGCGCTTTAAGGGTGAATTCCTCGCGCGAAAGGATCGTATGGCCCTGACCCCCTGCTATGCGCGTAACGCGCTCCTCGTCGCCGATGACGAGGGCCGGGGCGATGCGCCCCAGCAGCGCGGCGAGGTCGGCGTCGGGCAGGCGGTAATTGAGCGGGCAGTAGGGCACTCCGGCTAACGCCGCGCCGAAGACCGCGATCACCGCCGCTTCGCTGCTCTCGTCGAGGAGCGCGACATATTCGGCGCCGCTATTCTGAATGATCGAGAAAGCGCCGCGCGCGGCGGCTAGGAGGTCGCCATAAGTCCAGCGCTTGCCGTCGCAGACGAGGCCTACGCGGTCGGGTGCGGCCTCGGCCGCCATTTCGAGAAGGAGAGCGATGTTCATCGGAGCGCCGGTTACCTTGCGTGTCAGTCCGAGGCTGGGAGCGGCTTGGCGTCCTTGACGACGAGCGCCTGCCCATCGACAGAGAGTGAGCCCTTGCCGGGCTTCACGCAGAGCAGTTCGTACTGGCCGGCGGCATCGACATAGCGCTTGCCCATCAATGTGCCGGCCGAGAAGTCGGCGGCGAGGGGGGCTGCCTCGGCGGGCTTGGCCTCACCCATCGGCGCGCCGCCGCATTCGATCTGGCCTTCGGCCGCGCGGATCACCATGACTTCGGTGTCGCAAGCGGCGCTTTTCAGGCGGGTTCCAGGCTTCATCTCGGCTTCCTTGTTCTCTTGTGTATCGTATGCTCGGGCCGTGGTGCAGGCAGTCACGGCTCAGGCGATCGCGCCCTTGGCCTTCCATTCCTCGATCCGGTCCCACTCGACGCCCATTTCCATGAGCACGATCTCGGTGTGCTCCGAGGCCTGCGGCGAACGAGTGGTTTCCACCGCCTCCCCGTTCCACTGCACGGGGCCGCGCACCAGCTTGAGCGGGGCCCCGCCGTCAGCGCCTTCCACCTCAATGATCATGTCGTTGGCAAGGGCCTGCTCGTCGGTCAGCAGCTCATGGAAGCTCTGGATCGGCGCCCACTGGCCCGAAAACGTCTTGAGGTGCTGGCGCCAATATTCGAAGGGCTGCGCACCGAAGGCTTTGATAAGGATGTCGCTGGCGGCGCCTGCATTCTCGAACAGCGCGCGCGGTTCGGAGAAACGCGGATCGTCGGCCGCTTCAGGCACGCCGAGGTGCTCGAACAGGCTGCGGATGTGGCCGGTGGGCGAGATCGTGCACAAGTTGATCGTGCCATTGTCGCTCGTCTGATAATTGCCCATGAACGGGTTGCGCGCCGCGCCGCCGGTGCCGGGCATCGGGTTGCGCGTCAGCACGCCGGTCTCGGCCACCTGTGCGATCACCGCGCCCGAAGCCCAGGCAGCGGTGCTCAGCAGCGAGACGTCCAGTTCGACCGCCTCGCCGGTCTTCTCACGGTGGAACAGCGCGGCGGAGATTCCGCCGGCGATGAACATGCCGCCGATCGAATCGCCGAACGCCGGGATGCCCTGAGAGATCGGTCCGGGTAGTTCCTCGGGCGTCATCGAATAGGCGATGCCGCTGCGCGACCAGAAGCAGGTGCCGTCGAAGCCGCCGACCTCACGCTCCGGCCCCTTGTTGCCGAGCGCCGAGCCGCGCGCGTAGATGATGTTGGGATTGACCGCGCGGATGTGCTCGACGTCGAACTTGTTCTTCTGGCGCACCTGCGGGAGGTAGTTGGTCAGGAACACGTCGCATTGCTTCGCCAGTTCGTAGAGCACTTCCTGGCCCTCGGGCGTGGACAGGTCGATGCCGACGCTGCGCTTCCCGCGATTGGGGTGTTCGAACAGCGTGTGGCGCAGCGGGTCGAGCGTGACACCGCCCATGTTGAGGAAGCCGCGCTGGGTGTCACCGCGCACGGGATGCTCGATCTTGATCACGTCCGCGCCCCAGTCGGCAAGGACGCCACCCGCTGCGGGCGTGAAGGTGAACTGCGCCACTTCGAGGACGCGGACGCCCTGCATGACCTTTGTCGACATCTGCTGCCAATCCCCGTGATTTTCTGTCTGGCGCCCCGGTTTTCCGCCGTTTGCGTCTGTGGTCCCGGTGTGCGCGCAAAGCCGGGAGGGATCAACCGGGTGGCCCATCGTGCCGACGATCATGCCTGCAAGCGCCCGCTTTCCAAGGGTTTCGGACGGGCCTGCAAGGCAGGGCAGTGGAGAATGCCGCAGAGGCGATGATGTTGCTCAAAGCGCTTTTTCAGATGCGAATTTCGCAATTGACCGGGTGTTCAAAAAATACTAACCCAGCTTAGTAAGTAAATAAGTCCGACCGTTCAGGTTCGCAGTTTTCGGAGAAACGCCATGAAGAAGTTCGCCACCCTCGTCGCTATCGCCACCATCGCTTCGGTGCCTGCCGTCGCCTTCGCCGAGACCACCCAGGTCCGCGAAGCCACCGAGGAAGCCGCTGCAGGCGCCGTCTCGGTCAACGCCGGAAAGATGCTCTATGCCGCCGATGGCTACCGCATTGCCCCGATCTATCGCGTTACCGCCGATGGCAACCCGCAGGTCATCCTCAATGGTCGTCTCGTGACTGTTCCGGCCTCCAGCCTCAGTGACAACAGCGGCAAGGTGACCACTTCGATGTCGAAGAAGGAACTTGCTGCCGCGAAGTAAGTTTTCGCGATACTCTCAAGAAGAAGAGGGCGGCGCCGGATGGCGTCGCCCTCTTTTTTTTTGGGATGGGTGGCAGGTAGCTCCGCTTGCTCGACGAAGCAGGGTGGCGAAAGGCTCTCAGCCCCGGCTGACGTTCTCGTAGATGCGCGTCATGAAATCGAGGAGCGTATCGACCTCTTCCTCGGAGAATCCGGCAAACATCTTCTGCTCGCTCTCGGTGGCGATGGTACCGAGCTTCTCGAGGAGCGGTTGGGCCTGTTCTGTCAGGTAGACGGCGCGGGCGCGGCGGTCGTCGCGGCGGTCGCGACGTTCCAGCAGCCCCTCGGCGCAGAGGCGGTCGATCAGGCGACCGGCGGATGCTTCCGACATCTCCAGGTATTCCGCGACGGTCCGCTGCGTCGAGCCGGGATAGCGCGCCACGATCGCAATCATCGCCCACTGCGAGCGCGTCACGTTGAGCGCGGCGACCTTGCGGTCGAAATTGTTGCGTTGGAGCCGCGACACGATGGTCATGCGCAGCCCGACCTGCCGCGTAGGGCTCTCGTCGCGCATGTTGAAGGGGTTGCTGATCGTTCCCATCGGCTTTTCGTCGGCTTCGGTCGCCACTAGGTGCTCCTTGTACTGCGCCTTCAGACGCGCTCGATGATTATGGCAGGGGCCATGCCGCCCGCCGCGCACATCGTGATGAGACCGTAACGCCCGCCGGTGCGCTCGAGTTCGTCGAGAGCAGTGCCGATCAGCATGGCGCCGGTGCCGCCGATCGGGTGGCCGAGCGCGATCGACCCGCCATTGGGATTGACCTTGGCGCGGTCGAGGTCAAGGTCGCGGATGAACTTCTCGACGACGACGGCGAATGCCTCGTTCACTTCGAAGACGTCGATGTCATCGGTAGTGAGCCCCGCCTTGGCAAGCACCTTGCGCGCCGCGGGCACAGGCCCGTTGAGCATGAGGGTCGGACAGTCGCCCGTCTCCGCCATTGCGACGATGCGGGCACGCGGCTTCAGGCCGTGTGCCTCGGCGTACTCCTTCGACGCCAGCAGGATCGCCGAGGCACCATCGACCACACCCGAGGAGATGCCGACGTGATGGATCGGCTTGATCTCGATCTCGGGATAGACCTGGTTGATCAATTCGCCGTAAGTCTTCCCGCCGGGCGCGGACGGCATATTCAGGAACATTTCGAAAGCCGGCTTGAGCTGGGCGAGGCTTTCGGCGGTGGTTTCCGGGCGAGGGTACTCCTCGTGGTCGAGGATGACTTTGCCCTCGTCGTCCTTCACGACGATCGTGGACTTGTCGAAACGCCCTTCCGCCAGGGCGACGGCGGCCCGGCGTTGGCTCTCGACACCGAGTGCTTCGAGTTCCTCGCGGGTGATGCCTTCCATCGCGGCGATCGCGTCGGCGCAGACGCCTTGGTTCGACTGCGGGTGCCTGGCCTGCAGGCGCGTATTGCCTGCCCCCATGCCGGCACTGCCGACCCCGGCCTCGCGCATCTTCATACCGTACATATTGGCGTAGGAGAGCATGTCCATGCCGCCGGCCACCATGAGGTCGGCCATACCCGACTTGATCATTGCCGCCGAGAGGCTGGTGGCGGTGAGGCTCGATCCGCAGAAGCGGTTGAGTGTGACGCCGCCCGCCTTCACGTCGTAACCGGCGTCCAGTGCCGCCATGCGCCCGATGTCGCCCGCCTGCAGTCCCAGTGCGGCCGAGACGCCCCAGATCACGTCGTCGACGTCCGCGGTTTCGAGCCCGTTGCGATCCTTGAGCGCGGCGAGGACCGTTGCCGAAAGATGTTCGGGATGCATCTGCGACAACGCGCCCTTGCCCATCTTGCCGATCCCGCGAGGGGTGCGCACGGCGTCGATGATATAGGCCTCGGTCAAGACAGGTCTCCTCGCGTTCCTTCGCGCAGCAAAGCGCGTTTTTTCGCGTGATGCGGGCCTGCTGCCCGATTTGCAATCTAGGTAGCGGGCGCTATCGCCGCAGCGATTGCTGACTATGGTTAGTATGTCGGAATTGTGTTCGCTTGCTTCAATGGATCGTCTTCGCGATGGGCAGGTTGACGGCTGCGCCGGTGCGTTCAACATCGGCGGACAGACATAACGACAGGGGATGAGCAGCCATGGCGACGGCGCAGGATGAGGAGGCAGGCGGCGCCTTCGCACCGCTTCGCGAACGTACGTTCCGCAATATCTGGACCGCCAGCCTGTTCTCCAACTTCGGGCAGCTCTTCCTGGGCGTCGGCGCGCAATGGGAGATGACGCGGCTGAGCAATTCGGCGAGCATGGTCGCGCTGGTGCAGACGGCGATGATGATCCCGCTGATGCTGGTGACGCTTCCGGCCGGCGCCATCGCCGACATGTTCGATCGCCGCCGGATCGCCATGACCGGCCTTACGTTCAGCGCGGTGAGCGCGGCGGTGCTCGCAGCGGTGACCTTTGCTGGACTGACGACGCCCGGAATGCTGCTGGCGTTCTGCATCCTGATCGGCGCGGGCGTGGCGCTGTTCTCGCCTTCGTGGCAGGCATCGATCCCGGAGCAGGTCTCGCGCTCTCACCTGCCTGCCGCCGTAGCGCTGGGGACGATCAGCTACAATGTCGCGCGCAGCTTCGGTCCCGCATTGGGCGGCCTGATCGTGGTGCTCTACGGCGTGAAGGTCGTGTTTGGCATGACCGCACTGCTCTACCTGCCGCTGCTGACGGCGTTCTTCCTGTGGCGGCGGACTCATGTGCCTTCGCGGCTGCCGCCCGAACGGATAGACCGGGCGATCCTGACCGGCGCGCGCTATGCGCTGCATGCGCCCGCAGTGCGTACTGCGCTGCTGCGTGTACTGGGATTCGGGCTGAGTACGGCTACGGCTTCCGCGCTTGCCCCCTTGATTGCAAAGGATTTGCTGCACGGAAATGCTGCAACGTTCGGTATCCTGCTTGGCGCTCAAGGCGTTGGCGCGGTGGGCGGCGCGCTGTTCGTCAGCCAGATCCGGGCGATGATCTCTACCGAGTGGGCGGTGAGGCTGTTCGCGATCATGAGCGGGGCGGCGCTGGTGGCGATCGGGTTCAGTCACTCGCTTACGGTCACATGCCTCGCGTTCCTTTTGGTGGGCGCGGGCAATATCCTGACTATCGCGATGCTGAACGTGACAGTGCAACTGTCGGCCCCGCGATGGGTGACGGCGCGGGCGCTGTCACTGTTCTCCTCCGCGATCACAGCGGGGATCGGCGTCGGCGCCTGGGGTTGGGGCGTGGTCGCCGCGCGGAATGACGTGGCCTTCGCGCTGGTAGCCTCGGGCATGGCCGTTGCCGCGACGGCGCTCCTCGGTACGATATTGCCAATTCGGGAGGATCCCGAGGCCGATATGGATTCGGTCGAGATCGGCCATGAGCCCTCAGCCGCGCTGCCGCTGACCTTGCGGTCCGGGCCGCTGGTCGTCGAGGTTGAATACGACGTCGATCCCGGGCAGGCCCGCGAGTTCTACGAAGTCATGATGACGATGCAGAAAGTGCGCAAGCGCAACGGCGGCTTCGACTGGACGATCTCGCGCGACATCGAAAACCCGGCCCTCTGGACCGAGCGATACCACTGCCCGACCTGGGGAGACTACCTGCGCATGCGCGGCCGCTACACCCAGAGCGATTTCGACATCCAGGCACAGGCGGACGGCTTCAACCGCAGCAATCATGGCCGCCGGGTGCGTCGTCTTCTCGAAAGGCCCTTCGGTTCGGTGCGCTGGAAGGCGGAGTCCTTCGATCCGCGACAGGAGACGATCGGCTACATCACGCCGGGAACCTGAAAAGGCCGCGAATCTGCCGGCGCGATATCTGGGGCGAAGTACGCCCCGTCTCTGGATCAGCGGACGTCCTCGTGTAGCGTCTCTGCAAAAGCAGTTTGGGAGGGATATCTTGAAAACAGCAGGGACTTGTGCGTCCGTGTTCGCATTAGCGGTGATGGCGCCTGTTTCGGCGTATGCACAGGATGCGCAGCAGGCCACCGCCGTTGACGACGGTGCGATCATCGTCACCGCACAGCGGCGCGCAGAGGCACAGGTCGATGTGCCGATCTCGATCACCAACCTGTCGAGCGACGCGCTCAAGACCGCGAGCGTCCAGCAGCTTGCCGACATCGGCAAGGTCACCCCGGCGCTGCGGTTCGACTTCGCGGGCGGGTTCTTCCAGCCCACCATTCGCGGCATCGGTACGGCGGTGACGACCTCGGGCGGCGGTGGCAACGTCGGCATCTACATCGACGGGTTCTATTCGCCGAACCCGCTGGCGGCCGACTTCGACCTCATCAGCGTCAGTTCGATTCAGGTGCTCAAGGGGCCGCAAGGCACGCTGTTCGGTCGCAACACCACCGGCGGCGCGATCCTCGTGACGACCCGCGAGCCCTCGACGTCGGGCAATGCCTTAGAGGGGCGCGTAACTTACGGCCGCTACAACGAGGCCAAGGCCGAAGCCTTCGCGAACTACGTCATATCCGATCGCGTGGCACTGAGCCTTGAGGGCCAGTATCGCCGCGGTGACGGCTGGCAGCGCGACGTCTCCAATAATGATCGGCGCGTTGGCGACTACGAGAACTGGTCGTTCCGTCTCGGCCTGAAGGCGGAACTGACCGACACGGTGGACGTCCTGCTTCGCTACAAGCACGGCCAGGTGGACGATCCCTCGACGATGCTGGCCTCCAGTCTCGACACTTCGGACTTCGGGCTTGGCGCGCCGTTCGGCGGAGTGCCGGGGACTTACACCACGGCCAAGAACCGCATCGCCAGCGGCTCGGTGCCGGAAGTCTTCCGCTCCAACACCGACGTAGTGCAGGGCACGATCCGCGCCGACCTCGGCTTCGCGGACCTGACCTCCTACAGCCAGTATCGCAGCGAGAACTCGCTGATGTCGCAGGACCTCGACTATTCGGGGCTTGACCTGTTTCAACTAGGCCTGCCCAATCTCAACGAGACCTGGAGCCAGGAACTGCTGCTCACGTCGAAGGCGGGGCCGAAGCTGCAGTGGACGGCGGGCCTGTTCTACTTCCAGAATAGCGACACTTACATCACTTACATCAACAATGGCGGCAACGCGCCCGACCAGCGCATCCGGCTCGGCGGGTCGAGCACCACGGTCAAGAGCTACGCCGCCTTTCTCGACGCCACCTACGAGATCACGCCGCAGTTCTTCGTGACCGCCGGTGCGCGCTATTCGATCGACAAGATCGTCGATGCCTACTGGAACCAGCAATTCGCTCTCACCGAGATGCCGGTGCCGAACATCTCGAACAACAAGCTGACCCCGCGCGTGGTGCTGCGCTACAAGCCGACCGACCGGACGAGTATCTACGCCTCGTTCACGAAGGGCTACAAGGCGGCGATCTCGGACGTCGGAGGTTCGTGCCAGATCCCCGACACAAACTATACCTGCAACCGCGTCAAGCCCGAGGATATCAACGCCTACGAAGTGGGCTTCAAGTACGAGGATCGCGGCTTTTCGTTCGAGGCCGCCGCGTTCTACTATGATTACAAGAACTTGCAGGTGTCGATTTACCGCACCGGCACGGCGGAGATCATCAACGCCGCGACCTCGGAAATCTACGGGCTGGAAGGCGCATTGCACTATCAGGTCACGCCTGCGTTCCAGATCAACGCTGGCGCCTCCTACGTCCATGCACGCTACAAGCGATTCAACAACGCGCCGGTCTATGTGCGCTGCTCCGAACTGGGCGAGGAAACCGCCGCGACTTGCGCCGCCAACGGGGTCAGCTTCGTCGTGGTGCCCACCACGCTGGAAGACGTGACGATGCAACGCAACCCGGAATTCACTGGCTTCGTCGGCGCGCGCTACGAGACCGATCTGGCGGGCGGCGAACTCGCGCTGTCGGGCAACCTGTTCTACTCGTCGAGCTTCTTCTTCGGCCCCTCGGGTGTCCAGTTCGAGCAGGGTGGCTACGAAACCCTGGCCCTTCGGGCGCAATGGAACGCCCCCGATGACGGGTTCCACGTAGCGATCTTCGGGGACAACGTCACCAACAGCCGATACCTCACGCAGGCGCAGTATTCGAGCTTCGGCATTGGCGCGAACTGGAGCAAGCCGGTCACGTACGGCGTGGAACTGGGCGTGAAGTTCTGAGCAGAGGGCGTTCCCTGATGGGAATTGCCACATGCAACGACAGTTGCTGACCTGCCGGTTTCAGGCTGAACGCAGCACAAGGGAGAGATCGATGCCGCAAGATGCAAACAGGAACTGGCGTGTCGTCCAGTGGGCGACCGGCAACGTCGGCAGTCGGGCCTTGCGCATGCTCATCGAGCATCCCCGGATGGAACTGGTGGGCCTGTGGGTCAGTTCGCCGGAGAAGGTCGGCAAGGACGCGGGCGCACTCTGCGGTCTTGCGGAAACCGGCATCAAGGCGACGAATTCGCTTGAGGAGATCGTCGCCCTCGATGCCGACTGTGTCCTGTTCATGCCGCAGGGGACCGACTGGGACGCCCTGTGCGCGCTCCTTGCTTCGGGCAAGAACGTGGTGACGACGCGCGGCGACTTCCATTATCCACCTCTCATGGATGCCGGAAGACGCGCCCGGGTCGAAGAGGCCTGTACGGCAGGGGGTACGTCGATCCATTCCACCGGGTCGAGCCCCGGTTTCGTCACGGAAGCGCTGGCGATCCCTCTGTTGTCGCTCCAGCGCGAACATGGTTTGCTCACGATCGACGAATATGCCGACGTGTCGAGCCGCAATTCGCCCGACATGCTGTTTCACATCATGGGCTTCGCGGCGCCGATGGCACCATTCGACCAGTGCCGGGCCGAGCATCTCAAGGGGGATTTCGGCAGCTCGCTTTCGCAGGTCGCCGAGGCCATGGGGCTACCTTGCGATGATATAGAAGCGGTCGGCGAACTTTCCGCGACGCGCGGTGACCTCGATATAGCGGCCGGCAAAGTGCCCGCCGGCACCGTCGGCGCGATGCGTACAACCATCACCTGCAAGCATCAGGGTCGTCCGATCCTGCGCTTCCGCGCTAACTGGTACGTCACCACCGACATCGAGCACGAATGGGACTTGCGCGAGTCCGGATGGCGGATCAGCACCGAGGGCGACACGCCTGTCAAGGTGGACATTACTTTCCCGGTCGCGGAGGAAGACTACGCCGCCTACACGCCCGGCTTGACCGCGCATCGACCTATCAATGCCATTCCAGCGGTCTGTGCGGCCGCGCCGGGCATTCGCACTACCGTCGAACTGCCGCAGATCGTCCCGCTTTACGGCTGAGTTGCCGGCCCCGCCACCGTCGGCGTCGACTGATCGCCACCCAATACGCGGTAAAGCGCGATCCGGTTGCCCGCCTGTGTCAGCCGCACCGCGATCTCCGCCTGCCGCGCGGAATAGAGGCTGCGCTGCGCATCGAGGTTGTCGAGCGAGCCGACGATACCTCGGCGATAGCTCGCCTCGGTGAGCGTAGCGGTGTCCTGTGCCGCGCCGGTGAAGGCCGTCGCGGCGCGCAGGCGTTCGGCGAGGGTGCCCTGGTCGGCGAGGGCGTCGGCGGTTTCTTGGAAGGCGGTCTGGATCGCCTTCTCGTAAGTCGCCAGGGCCGCGTCGCGCTGGGCCTTGGTCACCTCGACATTGGCCTTGCGGCCCCCTGCGTTGAACACCGACCAGCTGCCATCCGCACCCAGCGTCGTCGTGCGCGAGGCCGTGTCGAACAGGCTCGATAGCGACTGGCTGGCGAAGCCGATCAGGGCGCTTAGCGATATCGTGGGGAAGAGCTGTGCCCGTGCGACACCTATGTCGGCATTGGCGGCGCGCAGTTGGTATTCGGCCTGAACCACGTCCGGGCGGCGCAGCAATACTTGCGTCGAAAGCCCGGCAGGCACTTCGCCGAGGCTGGCGTTGACCTCGTCGATCCCGGTCGGCAGCAGCGCGCGATCGAATTCCGCACCTACGAGAAGGCGGATCGCGTTGATGTCCTGCGCCAGCGCGGCGGTCTGCGTGGCGAGGTCGCCATTGGCGGTTTCGAGAACCTGTTCGGCCTGCCGAAGTTCGGTACGCGCGGCGACGCCGCCCTTGAGACGGGCGGACGACAGCCGCACGCTATCCTTGGCGTTGGCCGCAGTAGCCTGTGCCAGCTTGAGCAAGTCGGTGTCGGCGGCATACGTCGCCCAAGCCTGTGCAAGATCGGCGACGAGACCAAGGCGAACCGTGCGCGCTGCCGCTTCCGTCGCCAGCGCTGTATCGCGGTCCGAGCGGGTGGCGTTGGCGAGCTTGCCGAACAGGTCCAGCTCGAAGCTGGAGATACCGCCCTGTACCGAATAGCTCATGCCGTTGAGGCCGAAGCCGCCGCCGGTCTCGGTGTCGGTGGCGGAGCCGCTGATGCCGACAGCCGGGAACTGGTTCGCCCGAGTTACGCGCACTTGTGCCCGCGCCGCGGCGACATTGGCCGCCGCCACGCGCAAGTCGCGGTTGTTGGCCAGTGCCTCCTCGACGAGCGACTGCAGGCGAGGATCGCGGAATATGTCCTTGTAGGACACCACCGGCAGCGAAGCCTCGCTCTGCTGCAGGTATGCGTCGCCAACCGGCCACGAGGTCGGGACGGGCAGGTCGGGCTGGACGTATTTGGGAGCCAGCGAACAGGCGCCAAGGGCCAGGGCAGGCAGGACGCCCGCCATCAGGCGGATGCTCATGCGCTTCATGCGGGGTCTCCCGAGCGCCCGCGGCGCTGCTGCAATTTCTCTCGTGCTGCGGCAAGACCGTCGCGCACGCTGCGGCGCACGAGCACGAAGAACAGCGGTATGTAGAATATCGCAAGGATCGTCGCGGTGAGCATGCCGCCGACGACCGCCGTGCCGATGGCGACGCGGCTGTTAGCGCCCGCGCCGGTAGCGATGGCAAGCGGCAGTACGCCGAAGATGAACGCGAAGCTGGTCATCAGGATCGGGCGCAGTCGGATCTTTGCGGCCTCCAGCGCGGCGTCGATGACGCGCTTGCCTTGCCGTTCAGCCTGCTCGGCGAATTCGATCATCAGGATCGCGTTCTTCGCGGCGAGGCCCATGGTCGTGAGCAGGCCGATCTGCAGGTACACGTCGTTCTCCAACCCGCGCAACGTGACGAAGGCGATGGCGCCCAACAGGCCGAGCGGAATGACGAGGATCACCGCAACCGGGATCGACCAGCTCTCGTAAAGCGCCGCAAGGCACAGAAACACGACCAGCAGGGACAGGGCGTAGAGGATCGGTCCTTGTCCGGACGACAACCGCTCCTGATACGAGGAGCCCGCCCATGCGACGCTCACGCCGGGAATATCGGCGACGAGTTGCTCCATCACGTTCATCGCCGTGCCCGAGCTGACGCCGGAACCGGCATTACCGGAGAACTCATAAGCGGGCAGGCCGTTGAAGCGCGAGGTGGAACTCGGCGCCGTCGACCATCCGATCGTCGAGAACGAAGAGAAGGGCGCCATTTGCCCGTCGGAGCCGCGAACGAACCACTGCGCCAGATCTTCCGGGCGCGAGCGGAACTGCGCATCGCCCTGTACGTAGACGCGCTTGACGCGGCCCTTGTCGATGAAGTCGTTGACGTACGTACCGCCCCAGGCCGTCGAAAGCGTGGCGTTGACGTTGCCGGGGGTCAGGCCGAACGCGGTGAGAGCGCGGATGTCGGTGTTGATCTTGAGGGTCGAGACGTCCGGCAGGTTGCTCAGGCGCACGCCCGACAACTGGTCGTTCGCGCCCGCGGCGGCGAGCAGCTTTTCGCGAGCGGCCATGAACTTGTCGTCCGACAGTCCGCTGGCGTTCTGCAACTCCATCGTGAAGCCCGCCGAATCGCCGAGGCCGCGAACGGCGCCCGGCACCAGCACGAAGACCTGCGCGTCTCGCAGGCCGCGGAAGGCGGCGCTGGCGCGCTGAACGATGGCGTCGGCGCCGTCCTTCGGGTCGGTGCGCTGCGACCAGTCGGTCAGGTTGATGAAGCCCTGACCGCTGTTCTGGCCGGATGCACCGCGCCCGCCGCCCGCGACGGAGAACATGCCCGCGACGTTGTGCTTCTCGTAAGTCGTGAAGTACTTTTCGATTTCGCGCTGTACTTGCTCGGTACGCGAGCGCGGGGTGCCGGCGGGCAGGCGCCATTGTACGCTTATGTTGCCCTGGTCCTCGTTCGGCAGGAAGCCTGTCGGCAGGCGCTGGAACAGCAGGAACGTGCCAACGCAAGTAACCGCGAACAGCGCGAGCCAGCGCCACTTGTGTGCAACCACGACGTCCACCTTGCGCACATAGGCATCGGTGACACGCTCGAAGCTGCGGTTGAACCAGGTGTGGAACTTCTCCCAGCCGCGCGCGAGCCAGGGCAGGTGGCGTTCGATCCAGTTTGGCTGGTGATCTTCCTCGCCATGGGGTTTCTTGGCCTTGAGCAGCGTCGCCGTCAGCGCCGGGCTGAGGATCAGCGCTACCAGCACCGAAAGCACCATCGCGGTCACGATGGTCAGCGAGAACTGGCGGTAGATCACGCCCGTCGAGCCGCCGAAGAAGGCCATCGGCAGGAACACCGCCGAAAGCACCAGCGCGATGGCCACCAGCGCGACCTGAATTTCCTCCATCGACTTGATGGTGGCGTCGCGCGGGGACATGCCGGGGTTCTCTTCCAGCAGGCGCTCGACGTTCTCGACCACGACGATGGCGTCATCGACCAGCAGGCCGATAGCCAGCACCAGCCCGAACAGCGTCATCGTGTTGATGGAGAAGCCCATCACGTAGAACACCGCGAAGGTGCCCAGCAGCACCACCGGCACCGCGATCGCCGGGATCAGCGTGGCGCGCCAGCTCTGCAGGAACACGAACATCACGATGACAACGAGGATGATCGCCTCGAACAGCGCCTTCTCGACCTCTTCGACCGAGAGCTTGATGAACGTCGTGGAGTCGCTGCCGTAGATGTACTTCACGCCGTCGGGCATCTCTGCCGCGAGGTCCTGCATCTTCGCCTTGACCGCTTCTGCCGTGCGCAGGGCATCGGCGCCGGGCGCCAGCGAGATCGAGATGCCTGCGCCGGGGTGACCGTTGACGCGGCTGACCGAGGTGTAGCTGTCCGCGCCGATCTCTACCCGTGCGACATCGCCAATGGTGACGACCGAACCGTCCGGGTTGGTCTTGAGCACGATGGCGCGGAACTGGTCGGCGGTCTGCAGGCGCGAACCGGCGGTGACGACGGCGTTGATCGCCTGATCGTCGACCGCAGGCGTGCCCCCGATCTCGCCCGCCGCGACTTCGGTATTCTGGGCGGTGATCGCTGAGGTCACGTCGCTGGGCATGAGCGCCACGGCGGCGAGCTTGCGCGGGTCCAGCCAGATACGCATCGCGTGCGGCGCGCCGAACACGTTGACGTCGCCCACGCCCTGGACGCGCGAAAGCGGGTCCTGGATGTTCGAGGCAAGATAGTCCGACACGTCCTGGTTGGAGCGCTGGTCGGTCTCGTCGTAGACCGCCACCAGCAGCAGCTGGTCGGCGTTCGACTTGGTCACGGTGACGCCGCGCGCCTGCACGGTCTGCGGCAGGCGCGGGATCGCCGACTGGACCTTGTTCTGGACCTGGACCTGCGCGATGTCGGGGTCGGTGCCCTTGGCGAAAGTGGCGCTGATGCTCGCCTGCCCGCGATTGCTCGATTCGGAACTGAAGTAGAGCAGGCCGTCGATGCCGGTCAGTTGCTGCTCGATGATCTGCGTCACCGAGTTCTCGATCGTCTGCGCCGACGCGCCCTGATAAGTGGCGCGGATGTTCACCTGCGTCGGCGCGATGTCCGGGTATTGCTCATTGGGCAGGAAATTCAGCGCGCCGAGGCCGGCGAGCATCACGATGATCGCCAGAACCCAGGCGAAGATCGGGCGATCGATGAAGATGCGGGACATGAACCGTCAGCCGCGCTTGTGACCGGATTGGGCTGCCTCTGCGCCGGTTCCCGCGCCTTGGCCTTCCTTGCGCGGCTCGACCTTCTGAGGCGCCGTGCTCACGACCGGCTTGATCGACGCGCCCTGACGCAGACCGTTGAGCCCTTGCGTGATGACCTTGTCGCCTTTCTTCAGTCCGCCGGTCACGACCGCGAACTCATTGTACGTGCGGTCGGCGGTGACCTTGCGGCGCTGCGCCTTGTTGTCGGCGCCGACCAGCATCACGAAGGCGCTGCCGTCGAAGTCGCGCTGCACGGCGTTCTGCGGGATGAGGAAGGCGTTCGGGTCCGAAGCCTGATCGAACATCGCCGTCACGAACATGCCGGGAAGCAGAATGCCGTCGGGGTTAGGAAAGCGCGCGCGCAAGGTGACGGTGCCGGTGGTCTGGTCGACCGTGACTTCGGAGAACTGCACGGTGCCCGCCTGCGGATAGCGGATGCCGCCGTCCAGCATGAGGTGGACCTCGGTGCTGCCGGGGGTCACGCCGCCTTCGGCAAGGCGGCGACGCAGGCTCGTCAGCTCGGCGGCGGACTGCTGCATGTCGACGTAGATCGGGTCCATGCGCTGGATCACCGCGAGCGGATCGGCCTGCGTGGCGCTGACGAGGGCGCCGACGGTGAACAGCTGGCGTCCGATCTTCCCGCTGATCGGCGCGGGAACGGTGGTGAAGCGAAGGTTGATCTTTGCCGTGTCGAGCGCGGCGGCGTTCTGCGCGATGGCGGCCTTGGCTGTCCTCGATTCCGCCAGGGCGTCGGTATAGTCCTGCTTGGCGATCGCTTCCATGTCGGCGAGCGGGCGATAGCGATCCGCTTTGACCGAGGCTGCATCCGCCGTGGCGCGGGCGCTGGCGAGGTTGGCCTGCGCCTGGTTCACCGCCGCGCGGTAGAGGCTGGGATCGATCTCGAACAGCGGTTGCCCTGCCTTGACCGTGCTGCCCTCTGTAAAGAAGCGGCGCTTTATCACGCCGGTCACCTGCGGACGCACCTCGGACGTCTCGAAGGCGACCGTACGGCCGCTGAGCGTTGCCGAGAGGGGGACGCTGCTGGTCTGCGCAACAATATAGCCGACTTCGGCAGTGCGCTGCTGCTGACCTTTTGACGACCCGCCGGAGCATGCCGCAAGCGACACTCCGGCAAGCGCGAGGGCGGCAACAGGCAGGAGCGGCCAGCGCCAACCGGAGGGCCGGCGAAGGGCATAAGGGGGGAAGCTGTTCAAGTCGCACGCCTTGTTGGATGTTGCCCTGTCCTATTCAGCAAAACGGTGTGCGAGCAAGCGCCCATTTCGCAGATGCGACAATTTGCGACTAAAGATCAAAGCCGCATGACAATCCGGCTGAACGTGCCGAAATCCATCACAGTTTCCCGTCATGGAGATTTATTTCGGGCGCGACACCAAAGGAAAGGAAATGGTGCCCGAGGGCGGATTCGAACCACCGACACTGCGATTTTCAGTCGCATGCTCTACCAACTGAGCTACTCGGGCACTCGTTCGGCGGCGGCCTCTGGAAGAGACCGGCGAGCGGTGTGGGCGGGCCTATGAAGAAGGTGGCCGACCTTGGCAAGCCCTAAATGACGAAGAAATTTCAATCGTCCTGTGGATTGTTTTTTTCCTGCCCGACGAAGTCCTCGGGATCGTGGGGCTGCCCGGGCAGGGCGTAGCCGTCGTCCAGCCACTTCAGCAGGTCACGGTCGCGGCACTGCTTGGAGCAGAACGGCGTGAACTCGGCGGCGCGGGGTTTGCGGCAGATTGGGCATTTGCGTTCGGAGAGGGTCATAGCGGCACCGCCTGCGCGAATCCGGCGGCCAGCGCAAGCGTGCGCTCCTCCTGCCAGCGGATCGTGCGCCCGGTGCGCCGCGCGAGGTCGGCGAGCCATTCCTCGCTCGTCGCGGCGCGCACGGCCGGGTGCGCGGTGAGCAGCAGCGCGCCCGGTTCGGCGACATGTTCGGCGCTGCGCATAAGCAGGCGCGCGGCGGCGGTGACGGGGGCGGCACGCACCCGCTGCGGGATGGAGGGGCGTTCCAGCCGCGCGACGAGTTGGACAAAGCCGAAGCCGTTCATCGCCGTGCGCTGGTGCGGCCAGTGGTCGAGCGCCTTGGCCAGCGCTTCATCCACCGCGCGGCGGTCATCCTTGCGCTCCAGCGAGGGGAAGTCGATGCCTATGGAGCCGGCAAGGTCGAGCCGCCCGACCCCGTCGGCGATCGCGGGCACGGCGGCCAATGCCAGCGCGGCGAGCGGCAGGATGCCGTCGATATCGATCAGCGTCATCGCCGGGGTCGGCGTCACCACCAGCGATCCGCCCTCGAAGGCGATCACGCCGTCAAGCGCCTCGGCCACGATCTCGGGCCAGGGATCGTCGGGAAAGCGGCGGACCTTCCTGACCGGCAGTCCGCCGCCACGCAGCGATTCGGCAAGGGTGGGAGCAGGGCGAGGGGCAAGATCGCTGGCTCGGGTCTGGGCCAGTTTGTAGCGGCCGGTCTCGGCCATCGCTGCGCGGGTGACGATCACCCGCTGGCGCGCGCCTTCGCTGGCGGATTTGGGCAAACCGTCGACGAACGCCTCCTCGCCCGAATCGAAGCGAACCGTTCCGCGTGAGGCTCCGGCGCGGCGCGATACCAGCACTGCGTCAGCGACTTCACCGGCGGTCAGCCGGCCCGGCCATTCCAGCCTTGCGGCAAGGACATGGCCGTTATCGACGAGAATCGCGCGGGTTTCGCCGATCCCCTCTTCGACCAGCCATTCAGCCAATGGGGAAGCCTGCGCCCTTCAGCAGGGCGCGCGTCTCGAACAGGGGGAGGCCGACGACGCCCGAGTGGCTGCCGGAAATCCACGCGATGAGGCCTTCGGCGCTGCCCTGGATGGCATAGCCACCGGCCTTGCCCTCCCACTCGCCGCCGGCGATGTAGGCTTCAACCTCGTCTTTGGACAATTGCTTGAAGCGCACGATCGTCTCGTTCAGTCGCTCGTGCAGGGTGCCGCCGGGCGCGCGCAGGGCGATGGCGGAGAGGACGCGGTGCCGCCTGCCCGAAAGCAACGCGAGACATTCGCGCGCGGTCTTCTCATCTTCGGCCTTGGGCAGCACGCGGCGGCCGCAGGCGACTACGGTGTCGCCAGCCAGCACGAAAGCATCGCCGGGAGGCAGCGCAAGCGCCTTTTCCCGCGCCATGCGCCGGGCGTAATCGCGCGGCACCTCGCGGGGATGCGCAGTCTCGTCGATGTCTGCAGCTTCCACCGTGAAGTCGCTCATCCCGATGCGGGAGAGCAGTTCGCGGCGTCGCGGGCTGGCGGAAGCGAGAACGAGTCGGGGGGCGCCATGCCCCGCCGACAAATCTGCCGCAGTCAGGTCAGGACCCGAACTGGCCAGGGCCGCCACGGCCCGGCATGAAGCGGTAGGTGATGCGACCCTTGGTGAGATCGTAGGGGGTCAGCTCGCAGAGCACTTCGTCGCCGACCAGCACGCGAATGCGGTTCTTGCGCATCTTGCCTGCGGTGTGGCCGAGGATCTCGTGGCCGTTCTCCAGCTCGACGCGGAACATCGCGTTGGGGAGAAGTTCGACCACGCGGCCGCGCATTTCGAGGAGTTCTTCTTTCGCCATTGGCGATCAGTTTCCATTGTTCTGGTGTGTCATCGGCGCGCGACATAGCCACGACTCCGCGAAAATGGAAGCCTTGGCGGCATTTTTGCCGTTCGTGTGACTGCTTTGTCGCCATTTGCGCATCGCGCCATGGCCCGCAACGACTTCGCGACGATGCGTACAGTAGCAAGGGCCGCCGGTTCATGTTCGCGCAAGACGATTGCGACAAAATGATACCGCGCCCCAGCTTGTGGTCCGCAAGAGGCCAAGGCAATAGCGCGGGAGGGGAAGGAACACATCACTATTTCACAGATGCACCTTGGCGGAGACTGCACTTGCGTTCCTTACCTCTGATCAGCCTTGTGGCGAGCCTCGCCATGCCGATGCCTGCGTTCGCGGCGGAAGCGGCGGCTGACGCACCCAGCGTGCCGGTCATCAAGGATGACGACACCGATCCCGACAACCCGCTGGAAGTCCACGGCAACGAGATTCTCGTCACCGCGCCGCGCGTGATCGGCTCGATCGACGTGCCCCAGCAGCCCATTGCGGTCTTCGACGAGAACGACATCGCGTCCTATGGCGTCGCCTCGATCGAGGAACTGCTGGATGCGATCAGCCCGCAGACCGGCAGCGGCCGCGGGCGCGGCGGCTCGCCCGTCATGCTGCTCAACGGCCAGCGCATCTCCAGCTTCCGCGAGATGCGCGGCATCCCGCCCGAGGCGATCCGCCGGGTGGAAGTGTTGCCCGAGGAAGTGGCGCTGCGCTTCGGCTATTCGGCCAACCAGCGCGTCGTCAACATCATCCTCAAGGACCAGTTTTCGGCGGTGACGACTTCGGGCGAATACAACCGCCCGACGCGCGGCGGCTACGACAATTACGAGCTGGAAGGCGGCCTGTTCAAGATCACCGGGCCGCGCCGCTTCAACGTCAACGGCAAGCTCGACAACACCAGCATGCTGACCGAGGCCGAGCGCGGCATCACGCAGGACGAATCGCGTGTTTCGCAAGTCGCGGGCGATCCCGATCCAGCGCGCTATCGCAGCCTCGCCGCGCAGGACCACGAACTGACGCTGGAAGGCACGATGACGCAGGGGCTGGGCGAGAAGGGCCTGGCCGGGGCGATCACCGCGACCGGCGGATATACCCGCTCGAACACGCTCTCGCTTTCGGGCCTCGACACGGTTCCGCTGACCTATGACGGCCAGACGCTGCGCCGCACGCTGGCCGATCCGCTGCGAAACCGCTCGATCACCGATACGTTCGAGGGCGGGCTCGGCTACAGCACGATGCTCGGCGAATGGCAGGTCAGCGCCACCGCCAATGCGACGTATACCGACACGAATACCCGCGTCGATCGCCGTCGCACCGAGACGCAGTACGGCGACCTGCAGGCCGAAGTCGCATCCGGCGCGCTTTCCATCACCGGAGCGCTGCCCAATGTGCCGGGCGCAGGCGTGGACGTCGCGACCACGCGCCAACTGACGCTGTCCAACCTCGTCACCCTGTCGGGCAAGCCCTTCCGCATGCCTGCGGGCGAGGCCAACCTGACGGTCAAGGGTGGGTACGATTACGACCGCTCGATGAGCGAGGACACCCGCACCACCGTGGGCAACGTGACGCTCCGGCGCGGCGATCTGCTGGGCGGTGTCAACCTCGCCCTGCCGCTCACCAGCAAGGGAGAGGATTTCCTTGGCGCGGTGGGCGACATCACGCTGAATTTCAGCGGCGGACTGGACCACCTGTCGGACTTCGGAACGCTGACGGACTGGAGCGCGGGCGTCACATGGTCGCCGACCGAGACGCTGATGTTGCAGGCGAGCTATATCGTCGATCAGGCCGCGCCCAAGCTGACGCAACTGGCCGCACCGATGGTCGAGACGTACAACGTCGCGGTCTACGACTTCACCAATTCGCGCACCGCGCTGGTCACTACCGTGACCGGCGGCAATCCGGACCTGAAGAAGGAAACCCAGCGCGACTGGAAGATCTCGGCGCAGTGGAAGCTGCCGTTCCTGCAGCGCTCCAACCTGATCGTCGAATATTTCCGGAACCGGTCGAGCAACGTCACCCAGTCGTTCCCGCTGCTGACCTCGGCGATCGAGGACGCCTTCCCGGACCGCGTGACGCGCGACGCGGACGGCAACCTGACCCGCATCGACCGGCGCGCGGTGACTTTCGACGAAGTGAAGACTTCCTCGATGCGCTGGGGCTTCAACATTTCGGGCAGCCTTGGCGGTTCGTCATCGGCTGGCGGCGGTACGCCGGCAGGCCAGCCCGCGCCGATGAGCGCTGCGCCGACGCAGTCGGTCACCGGTCCGAATGGGCCGATGGCGGGCGGTCAGGTGTTGAATGGCGGGCAGGCGACTGGGGAGGCGGGGCGTCCGAACTTCGATCCGTCGCGTTTCGCGGCGATCCGGGAGAAGCTCTGCGCGCCCGGCGCAAGCGATCCCGATCCGGCGAGCCTGCCGGAGGGTCTGCGCAATCGCTTGGTTGGCGCGGACGGCAAGATCGACCCGGCCAAGCTGGCCGAGTTCAAACAGCGTGCCTGTTCGGCCGAAGGGCAGGGCGCCACTCCCGGCGAAGGCGGCGGCCGAGGTCCGATGGAGCCGGAGCGTTTCGAACGAATCCGTACCGCGCTTTGCGCAGGCGGCAGCGGCCCTCCGGACGTGGCGAGCCTGCCCGACCGCATGCGCGAGCGCATCATGGGCGCCGACGGCAAAGTCGATCCGGCCAAGCTCGCCGAACTGCGCGAGCGCTTCTGCAATGCGCCGACGCCGGCCCCCGGCACGACCCGCGCGCAGGGCGAGCAACCGATGTTCCCGCCCCCGGGTGCTTTCGGGGGGCAACCGCCGATGGCTTCCAATGCGGGCGAGCGGGGCGCCGGTGGGACGCGTGCCGAATCTGGCGGACGCGGACCGGGCGGTGGGCCGGGTGGCCCTCCGGGCGGCGGCTTCGGCCCGCCGGGTGGACGGGGTGGCAGTCGCTGGAACCTCTCGGTTTATCACACTTGGCGCTTCACCGACACGATCCTGATCGCTCCGGGCGTGCCGGTGCTCGATCAGCTCAATGGCGATTCCACCACGGCGGGCGGCACTCCGCGCCACACGATCGAGGCGGAGGGCGGCCTGTTCAAGAACGGCTATGGCTTGCGTCTGAAGGCCGAGTGGAACGCGCCCGCGCGGGTTGACGGTTCGGGCGCTCCGGGGAGCCAGGACTTGCGCTTCGGCAGCACTTTCGACGTATCGCTGCGCATCTTTGCCGATCTCGGCCGCAACGAGGCGCTGGTGGCGAAGATGCCATTCCTCAAGGGCTCGCGCCTGTCGCTCCGGGCCGACAACCTGCTCGATTCGCGCCAGAAGGTGACCGACCAGAACGGCGCAACGCCGATCGCCTACCAGCGCGCCTACCGCGAGCCGCAGGGCCGCGTGCTGGGGATCGATTTCCGCAAGATGTTCTGAGGACGGGCAAGGCCCACCCCCGACCCCTCCCGTAAGCGGGAGGGGAAAAATGGGCGGTCCCCCTCCCGCTTGGGGGAGGGGCTGGGGGTGGGCGCGTCCGGGCACTTCCCCTTCGCGCGAACCTTCCCTATCTGCACGAACATGGCGAGAACACCAGCCGGCACTCCCGAGCAGCCCAACCATCTCGAACGCTTCAACGAGGAGCGGGCGACCTACACCGTGCGCGGCTCCGACCAGCCCGACCTGCAGGCCGGCGTCGAGGTGATCCGCGACACCGTCCGCACGCTCCCCGCCAAGCCCGGCGTCTACCGCATGCAGGACGCGCGCGGCGACGTGCTCTATGTCGGCAAGGCGCGGGTTCTGAGGAACCGCGTCGCCAACTATACCCAGTGGGAACGCCTGCCCGGTCGCCTGCAGCGCATGGTCAGCCAGACGCGCTCGATGACGATCGTGACGACCAATTCGGAAGCCGAGGCGCTGCTGCTCGAAGCGCAGCTCATCAAGCGCTTCCGGCCCGCGTACAACGTGCTGCTGCGCGACGACAAGTCGTTCCCGTTCATCCTGCTGCGCACCGACCACGAGTTCCCGCGCATCATGAAGCATCGCGGCGCGCGGCGGATGAAAGGCAATTACTACGGCCCCTTCGCCAGCGCCGGCTCGGTCAACACCACGATCAACGCGCTGCAGAAGCTGTTCCTGCTGCGCAGCTGCACCGACAGCTTCTTCGCCCGGCGCGACCGGCCTTGCCTGCTCTACCAGATCAAGCGCTGCTCGGCGCCCTGCGTCGATCGCATCGACGAAGCGGGCTACAAGGAGCTGGTGCAGGAGGCGAAGGATTTCCTCGGCGGCAAGTCCAACGCGGTCCAGCGCAAGATCGAGGCGCAGATGGCCGAGGCTGCCGCCGACCTCGACTTCGAGCGTGCGGCCATGCTGCGCGACCGCCTGCGCGCGGCGACTTTCATCCAGGGCAGCCAGGCGATCAACGCGGAAGGGCTCGACAATGCCGACATCTTCGCGATGGCCAGCAAGGGCGGGCAGGTCGGCGTGCAGGCCTTCTTCATCCGCGGCGGCCAGAACTGGGGCCACCGCGCCTTCTTCCCCACCCATACCGAAGGGCTGAGCGAGGAAGAGGTGATGCAGGCGTTCCTCGCGCAGTTCTACGAGGAAGTGCCGCCCGCGCGCTGTATCCTCGTCGACCGCGAACTGCCCGAGGCCGACCTCATCGCCGAAGCCCTGCGCGAGAGTGCGGGCGGCAAGGTGGAAATCTCCGTCCCCCAGCGGGGCAACCGCCGCAACCTGATGATGCAGGCCACGCGCAACGCGGTGGAAGCGCTCGACCGCCGCCAGGCCGAGCGTGGCACGCAGGCGAAAGTCTGGCGCGAGATGGCCGATTTCCTCGAACTGCCGGACCTGCCGCAGCGTGTGGAAGTCTACGACAACAGCCATATCTCGGGCACCAAGGCGCTGGGCGCGATGGTGGTGGCGGGGCCGGAGGGCTTCCAGACCAGCCAGTACCGTAAGTTCAACATCAAGTCCGCGCAGACCGACGACGACTACGCGATGATGCGCGAGGTCATGACCCGCCGCTTCGGCCGCGTGCAGGAGGAAGACCCGGAGCGCACCGGCGGCACCTGGCCCGATCTCGTCCTGATCGACGGCGGCAAGGGCCAGATGAACGCGGTGAAGGACGCGCTGGAGGAACTCGGCATCGAGGACGTCAACCTCATCGCCATCGCCAAGGGGCCGCATCACGGGCGCGAGGGGCGCGAGGTATTCCACTTCCCCGACGGGCGGGAGAAGATGCTGCCGGTGAATTCACCCGTGCTGTTCCACCTCCAGCGCCTGCGCGACGAGGTCCACCGGTTCGTCATCGGCGCGCACCGGGCCAAACGCAGCCGCGCGATCACCGCCAGCCCGCTCGACGAAATTCCCGGCATCGGCCCGGCCCGCAAGCGCGCGCTGCTGCTGCACTTCGGCACGGCCAGCAAGGTGCGTGCGGCGAGCCTGGAGGACTTGCGCCGCGCGCCGGGCGTCAGCGTGGCGGTGGCGCAGACGATCTACGACTTCTACCACCCGAACGGCTGAGCGGCGCGACACCTGCGGCGGGCCGCGCAACTGACGATCATCTCCCCGGTTGAAGTTTCCGTAGGACGGAGGCGGGAAACGGGAGATGCAACGTGGTTACACTTAGTCCGCTCGCCATAGCCGTCGGCGTGATCGCGCTGGCCGTTCTGGTCGGCGTTGTCGTGACAGTCATGCGCAGTCGCCATACAGCGCGGTTGCGTGATCGATTTGGCGACGAATACGATCGCACTATCGACCAGTCCGGCAGCATGTATGAGGCCGAGACCGTGCTCCATGAGCGCGAGCAGCGCGTCGCCGCCTTCGACATTTGCCCGTTGGAGCCCGCCCGGCGGGAAGCGTTCGTGCGCGCATGGCTGGAAGTTCAGGCCCAGTTCGTCGATGACCCGGCGGGTGCCGTCCAGCGCGCCGACGTGCTGCTTGCCGACGTCATGACGGCGCGTGGCTATCCGGTGGCGGACTTCGACCAGCGCTACGAAGACCTGTCGGTGGATCACGGCGAGGTCGTCGCGCATTACCGCACCGGCCATCACATCGCCGCGAGTCATGCCCGCGGCGAGGCAGGCACCGAGGAACTGCGCCGGGCGATGATCCACTACCGCGCGCTGTTCGACGATCTCGTCAACGAGCCGGAAAACTTCAGCCCGGTGATTGAGCATCGCGGCGGCCGCATCCATGACTTGCGTAAGGAAACGACCCGGCGTTCCTGATCCTGCATCAGCCCGCGGCGTGGTGGTGCGTCAGAAGGTTGCTGAACGACGCGCCGCCCTGCCATGCGCGTTCGTGGAAAAAGAACACGACGGCATTCACCAGAGGTTCGATCAGGGCGATCCCACCCGCCATAGTGATCGATCCGGTGACGAGATAAGCGACTGTGAAGCCCACCATCAGGTGCAGGGCGAGGAAGCTGAAAGTTTTTGCAAAATCGCGGGTCATCGGGCGATCCTTTCGATAATCCCTTTAATGCGACTTATCTGCAATAATAAACCGGCGATGCTGAGAACTGTGATCGCCTGAACCGATCCGCATCCACCGACGAATGGAGGGCGGACTATTTACAGGCCCAGCTTGCGCGCGATGCGCCAGCCCGTCGCCTTGATGCGGTTGCGATCCGGCCAGCGTCCTGGCGGCTTCGGCTTGAGCCCGCAGCGGCGCAACAGGCCGTTGAAGGCCCGTGCGTCGGCTTCGGCAAAGCTCCACTCCGAACGCCAGGTGATCGACAGCGAAACGGACGGCTCCGGCCCGTTGCGGACGAAATGCGGTGCCATCACCGGCACGTAGAGCGCTTCTCCCGGCCCAAGCGGGAATTCGCGCCCCCCGGAGAGCAGCTCTTCACGCCACTTCAGTTCGCGGCCGCCGCCGGTGTGATAGGTCTCGTGGACTTCGTCCGGCGCGAAGGTCGGATCGCCGGCCGAGAACTGCGTCATGACTTTCGAGCCGCGCACCTGCATCAGGATGTTGTGCTCTGGATCGAAGTGATAGGGCGTGACGCCCCCAGCGCTGGTCACGAAGACGAAGGCCTGCGTCTTGAGCATGCGCCCGGTGCGCGATTCGATGGCCGGGCGGATTTCCGCCAGCAGTTCGGAGAGAAGAGCGGCATAGGCCGGGTCCTGCTCGACGTTCTTGAGCACCGCCCAAGAGCGGGTCGTCTCAATCTGGCGGATCGTTTCCCCGATGGGGATGCCGGTCGGCGCGGGCTTGCCTTCGACGCCGATGGGCTGGTCGCTGGCATTGTATTCGACCGAGGCTGCCGGAAGCCCCTCCGCCAGCCGCGCCAGTGCCTCCAGTTCCATCAGCGGATGCGCACCGAGGGCATGAGTCAGCTTGTGCGGCACTTCGGGATAGTGCGATGCGAAGGCGTCGCGCGCGGCATCCGGGAACACCGGACCTGTTTGGAGGATAGTTGGGGCGTTCATGCTTCCTGTCCGGCGGGATGGCGCGCGGTTTCTGCGCGCACGAACTGTCGG
Organism: Novosphingobium sp. fls2-241-R2A-195; assembly: GCF_030209485.1. NCBI lineage: Bacteria > Pseudomonadati > Pseudomonadota > Alphaproteobacteria > Sphingomonadales > Sphingomonadaceae > Novosphingobium > Novosphingobium sp. fls2-241-R2A-195. Next base: position 106,629 of record NZ_JARVRY010000007.1, on the reverse strand, counting down.
AAGACGGCACGGCGCAGCTTTCCACCGATGGCGATGGAGAGCCGCCCGATACCTCGGCGCTCGCGCCAGAGGTGGTCGATCATCGGATGGTCGGCGCTGGCGCAACTGTCGGTCCAGACGATCTCCGGGCGGTCCAGCATGGCTAGGTTCTCGCGTTGGAGCAGCACGCCCGGAGAGAAGCGCGCATACGTCTCGTCGAATGCGGTCTTGTACGAATAGGCGCCTGGCGCGGTCAGGAACGTCGCCAGCATTGCGACGGGGCGACCGTCGAGCGTCAGCGATAGCCTCTCCAGCCTTCCGCGCAGGGCGGCGCCTTCGAGGCTTTCGCGGAACATCCGCTCAGTCCGTTCGGAGCTTGCCAGCGCGGAACCGGCCTGTCCCTTCCAGCCCGCAGCCTCCAAAGTAAGGAAGTCCGTACTCCACTGTGCCACGTCGCGCGCATCGGTGCGGTGCTCGAAGGCGAGGGCGCCCTCCTCTCCGAGACGGTTGGCCTGACGGCGCAATTCCTTGCGCTTCTTGCCGGAAAGTGCACTTTCCAGATAAGCGTCCGACGATAGGTCCGACGCAAGCATGGCACGTGCCTCGCGGTGGACGATCTCCAACTGCCGCGAACCCTGTGCCGCCACGGCCTCCAGCGCGGCGTAAAGCGGCCCGCCCTGTACCATGCCGCGCAAATGCAAGAACAGCGCTGCGCCCGGCCGTGCGTCGGCCCATCGCAGTACGGCCTGCCAGAAAGGTACTTCGGCACCCTTCGCAACCAACGGCACGCCGCAGAAGCAATTTGCGTGGAGCCAACTCGACAAATGCGGCATCGGCCAGCGGTAGTAGCGCCGGGGATGAGCGATCGGCAGCAGGCCGGCGAGGCGGCCGTCCTGTTCGAAGCGCAGAATCGTCACGTCATCGGTATTCGGTAAGTGACGCAAGGAAGGCAGAAGATACCAGCTTTCGAAAAAGGGATTGGGCTCGCTCGCGTCGAGGGCAAGGCCATCCCAGGCTTCGACCTCGCTTTCCAGCGCGCGCCAGGGCAGAGCAGAAAGGTTGCTAGAAGACGGGCGCACGGGTGCAGGCTCGGCTTCGAGCACCGGTGGAGCCTCTTTGCGGTATGCCTCGCCAGCCACTTGCAGAGCGAATCCTGTTGCCGGAACGTTGCGTGTTCAAGGCCTGAACTAGTGGCGAGAAATCAAGGAAACGCTAACGGCACCGCGCCTGTATCGCGGGCGCGGTGCCGCCGTGATCAGCCCTTCGCCATCGCCGCGAGCAGCAGCAGCGCGACGATGTTGGTGATCTTGATCATCGGGTTCACCGCAGGGCCGGCGGTGTCTTTATAGGGATCGCCCACGGTGTCGCCGGTGACCGCGGCCTTGTGGGCCTCCGACCCCTTGCCACCGTGGTTGCCGTCTTCGATGAACTTCTTGGCGTTGTCCCAAGCGCCGCCGCCCGAAGTCATCGAGAGCGCCACGAAAAGCCCGCCGACGATCACGCCCAGCAACAGAGCCCCAAGCGCCGCGAAGCCATTCTCCGGCCCCGCGACCCAGCTGATCGCATAATAGACCACGATCGGCGCCAATACCGGCAGCAGCGAGGGGATTATCATCTCCTTGATCGCCGCTTTGGTGACAAGATCGACAGTCCGCGCATAGTCGGGTTTTTCGGCGTAAGTCATGATCCCCGGTTTCTCGCGGAACTGCTCGCGCACATCGACCACCACGTCGCCCGCCGCGCGGCCCACCGCCGTCATGCCCATCGCCGCGAAAAGGTAGGGCAGCAGCGCGCCGAGCAGCAGCCCGACGATGACGTAGGGGTTCTCGAGGCTGAAGTTAACTTCAAGCAGCGGGAAGAACTCGCGCAAATCGGTAGTATACGCGGCGAACAATACCAACGCGGCAAGGCCAGCCGAGCCGATGGCATAGCCCTTGGTGACGGCCTTGGTGGTATTGCCGACGGCGTCGAGCGCGTCGGTCTTTTCACGCACGGCGTCGTCGAGGCCGGCCATCTCGGCGATGCCTCCGGCGTTGTCCGTCACCGGACCATAGGCGTCCAGCGCCACGACCATGCCGGCCAGCGCCAGCATCGCAGTGGCCGCATAGGCGATCCCCAGCAATCCGGCCAACTGGTAGGCGATGATGATACCTGCGACGATCACGAGGGTCGGGAGCGCCGTCGCCTCGAGGCTGATCGCGAGGCCCTGGATCACGTTCGTCCCGTGGCCGGTGACGGAGGCCTTGGCGATCGAGCGGACCGGACGGTAATTGGTCCCGGTATAGTATTCGGTGATCCAGATGATGAGCCCGGTGATGGCAAGACCGACGAGTGCGCAGTAGAACAGTGTGCGCCCGTTGAAGTCGCCGCCCGGAATGACGGTCTCCATGTCGCCGAGGGCATGGGACACGGCCCACCAGATCGCCGGGATCGACAGCACCGCTGTCACCAGGAAACCCTTGTACATGGCTCCCATTATGTTCTTCGAACCGCCGAGACGCACGAAGTATGTGCCTATGATCGAGGTGACGATGCAGACGCCGCCAATGAGCAGCGGCAGTGCCATCATCGTGGCGAGGCTGTCTGTGCCTTTGAGCAGCAGTGCGGTCAGCACCATCGTCGCGCCGACCGTGACGACATAAGTTTCGAACAGGTCGGCAGCCATGCCGGCGCAGTCGCCGACATTGTCGCCGACGTTGTCGGCGATCACGGCGGGGTTGCGGGGATCGTCCTCGGGAATGCCGGCTTCCACCTTGCCGACGAGATCTGCGCCGACGTCTGCCGCCTTGGTGAAGATGCCTCCGCCCAGGCGCGCAAAGATCGAAATCAGCGAGGCGCCGAAGGCGAGGGCGGTCAGCGCCTCGACCACGGTGCGGTCCTCTCCGCCCACTGTATGTGCGGCCGGGCCGGTGAGATACCAGTAGAATACCGCGATCGCGAGCAGCGCGAGGCCGGCCACCAGCATGCCGGTGATGGCGCCCGCACGGAACGCCAGCGTCAGGCCGTCCTGCAATCCTTTCTGCGCAGCTGCGGCGGTACGGACGTTCGCGCGTACCGAGATGTTCATCCCGATAAACCCGGCCAGGCCTGACAGGATCGCGCCGATCACGAAGCCGGTGGCCGAAACGGCCCCGAGCGTGAAGGCGAGGATGACGGCGACGATCACGCCGACCACGGCGATGGTGGAATACTGCCTCTTCAGGTAGGCTTGCGCCCCCTCCTGAATGGCGGCGGCAATCTCCTGCATCTTTTCGGAGCCTGCGGGAGAACTGAGCACCTGGCGACTGGTGATGATGCCATAAATGATGGCAAGAAGTGCCAGGACTATTGAAATCGTGACTAGATCCACGAAGACGTCCCCTTCCCAATATGTTGTAGCGGCGGGTTTTCCCGCTCGCGACGACTAGGGCTATAGACAAGCCGAATGGGTGGCAAGCGGGGATCACGCCGTACCACCGGCAATCTCGAAGGGAGCAGCCTCCGGCCTAGTGTTGGTAACCGAGGCGCTCGGGTAGTGACAGCTGCCTGCCGTCAATCGACAGGGACAGGCCGGAGCCATCCTCTACCGAGCCGATCGGCGTGACCTGCCGGTCCAGCGCGCTGGCTGCTTCCAGGATGCGCGCTGTATGCTCCAGTGGTGCGGTAAACAGCAGTTCGTAGTCGTCCCCGGCCGTCATTGCGGCCATTCGCGCTTCTACCGTCTCACCGGCAATGGCGACCAGTGCGGGGGAAAGGGGCACGATGCCGGCGTCCAGTGCAATGCCGACACCGCTCGCCTCAGCCATGCGCAAGGCATCGACGAGCAACCCGTCAGAGACATCCATCATCGCATGGACCAGTGGTACAAGTGCCACGCCGAGGCGCGGCTCGGGCGAGGGGCGCCGATAGCGTGCGAGAAGTGCCGCGATGGTGGTTTCCGGGCCTTCAAGCCGACCCAGTGCGGCCGCGAGGCCTGGTCCGGCGTCACCGATGGTCCCGCTCACCCAGAGCCGGTCCCCGGGTTTCGCGGCGCTACGCGAGGGCACGGGGCAATGCTGTCGCCCGGTGCCTAGCGCGGTGAGGGAAAAGCTGCGGGGCGCGCCTTCGGGCATGCGCACGGTGTCCCCGCCCAGCAGCGGAATGGCGAACCGGCGGCAGGCATCGTCCAGTCCGGCGAGGAACGCGGCGTCCCAGTCGGCATTGCCGAGCGCGTGCGAATAGAGGCACCCTACCGGCGTCGCGCCCTTGGCGGAGAGGTCGGAGACGTTCACCGCCACCAATTTCCAGGCGACGTCTGCAGGCGGATCGCCGGACAAGTAATGAACGCCTTCGACGACGGTATCCATCGTCAATACCAGCGCCTCGCCACCGATCTGGAGCACGGCGGCATCGTCCGCCAGCCGCCGTGCGGCGGGGTCGGTGGCGATGGCGCGCAGCGCGTGGATGAAGGCGTGCTCGCCGGTCATCCCGGAACTATGCCGTCAGCGGACCGACTTCGCCACTGAATCGAGGACGCCGTTGAGGAACTTCGCCTCGCGCGGGTCGAAGAAGGCATGGCAGACGTCGAGGTATTCGCTGATCGCCGCGCCGGTCGGAATGTCGGCGCGGGCCATGAGTTCGTAGGCGCCCGCGCGCATGATCTGCAGCATCGTCTTGTCGAGACGGCCGAGCGACCAGCCCTCGGTCAGCTTGGAGGCCAGCAGTTCGTCGATCTCGTCGCGGCGGGCGATGGTACCCTTCACGACGTCGTCGAAGAACGCGACTTCGGCCTGCGCGAACTGCGCGTCGTCGATCTCCATGCCGAGGCGGTGGCGGTGGAATTCGTCGAGCAGGGAGGCCATCGGGGTGCCCTCCATGTCGAACTGGTACAGCGCCTGGACGGCGGCGAGGCGCGCGGCGGCGCGCTTCTGCTTGGGATTGCTCATGAGTTCAGCCTTACGGAAATGGAGCGCGCGTGCGCGGGAAGCCCTTCCGCTTCGGCAAGGGCGACGGCGGCGGGGCCGATGGCCTCCAGCGCCGCGGAATCGAGCTGGATGAAGCTGGTCCGCTTCATGAAATCGAGGACCGAGAGGCCCGAGGAGAACCGCGCGCGGCGCCCGGTGGGCAGGACGTGGTTGGGCCCGGCGACGTAATCGCCGACCGCCTCGGGGGTCATGCGGCCGAGGAATACCGAACCGGCGTGCCGGATGCGGCGCATAAGGCTTTCGGGATCGTCAGTGGCGATCTCGACGTGTTCGGCGGCCAGCGCGTTGGCGAGCGCGGGCGCTTCGTCGAAGCTGGCGACGTCGACGATGACGCCGTTGACGCTCCAGCTTTCGCGGGCGGTCTTCTCGGTGGTGAGCGCGGCCAGTTCGATTTCGACTGCCTCAGCCACCGCATCGGCATAAGCCGCGTCGTCGGTGATGAGGATTGACTGCGAGGTCGGGTCGTGCTCGGCCTGGCTGAGCAGGTCGGCGGCGATCCGGCGCGGCTCGTTCTTGGCGTCCGCGATGACGAGGATTTCGCTGGGCCCCGCGACCATGTCGATGCCGACGACGCCGTAGAGCTGGCGCTTGGCCTCGGCCACCCAGGCATTGCCGGGGCCGGTTACCACATCGACGGGGGCGATGCGGTCGGTGCCATAGGCCAGCGCGCCGACAGCATGGGCACCGCCTACGCGCCACACTTCGTCCACGCCCGCAAGATGCGCGGCGGCGAGAACGAGCGGATTGACCTCGCCCTTCGGCGTCGGGGTGACGACGACGAGACGCTCGACGCCCGCAACCTTGGCGGGGATCGCGTTCATCAGCAGCGAGGACGGATAGGCCGCCCGCCCGCCGGGGACGTAGAGACCCGCCGCATCCACCGCATTCCACGTCGCGCCAAGGCGCACGCCGGCGGCATCGGTGTAGTCACGGTTTTCGGGCAACTGCGCGGCGTGGTAGGCGCGGATACGCTCTGCCGCGAGTTCCAGCGCTGCGCGCAAGGTCGGTTCGAGCGCGTCGAAGGCGGCCTTGCAGGTAGCGGCATCGACGTTCCAGCCGGTCTGGTCGAGGTCATGGCCGTCGAACTTCGCCGTGAGATCGGCAAGCGCTGCATCACCACGCTCGCGCACGTCCCGGAGGATCGCGGCGACGTCAGCGGCCACGTCAACCGCGCTCTCGCGGCGATCGGAGACGACGCGCGCGAAGGCCTCGGCGAAACCGGGGTCCTTGGCTGAAAGGCGCAGCATCAGGCGGCTTCCTTTTCCGCCACCAGCGCGCGGAAGGCCTCGACCAGTGCGGCGACGCGCTCGTCGGTCTTGAGGGCAGCGCGGTTGACGATCAGGCGCGCGGAAATGTCGAGGATGCGGCTCGTCTCGACCAGACCGTTTTCCTTCAGCGTGCGGCCGGTTGAGACGAGATCGACGATCCGGCTCGACAGGCCGAGGCAGGGCGCCAGTTCCATCGCGCCGTTCAGCTTTACGACTTCGGCCTGTACACCCAGCTTCTCGAAGTGGCGCCGGGTGAGGTTGGGATACTTGCTGGCGATGCGCAGGTGCGAGGGCAGCGCGCCGCCGGTCTCGCCCACCTTTTCGGCGACCGAGAGGCGGCAGTGGCCGATGTTCAGGTCCACGGGGGCGTAGAGGTCGGAATAGGCGAACTCCTCCACCACGTCCGAGCCAACGATGCCGACTTGCGCAGCGCCATGCGCGACGAACGTGGCGACGTCGAAGGCGCGCACGCGGATCAGGCGCATGTCGCTGTTTTCGCAAGCGAAGGAGAGCGCGCGCGACTTCTTGTCATGGAATTCCGCCTCGGGGATCACACCGGCGCGCGCCATGAGCGGCAATGCTTCGTCGAGGATTCGGCCCTTGGGCACGGCGAAAGTCAGAGGTGTCGGCATGGTGCGCGCCTTAGTCGGGCAAGGCGCAAAGGGCAACCGGGGTGTTTGCCCTGAGCAAGCTACAGGGCAACACGCCGTCATCCCAGCGAAAGCTGGGATCGCTGGCCGTGAACAACCCACCCAACGGCAGGGTGTTGTTCGGCCAGCTATCGCCTAAAGCATTGCCAGCGGTCCCAGCCTTCGCTGGGATGACGGGTGTATGTCTACGGGCTTCGCGCTTATTCCCCCGGCGCGCTGGCCTTGATCGCCACCGCATGGACGCGATTGCCGGGAATGTCGCCCAGCGCCGCATTTACCAGTCGCTGGCGCTGCAGACGTGAGACACCGGCGAACTGCGGGCTCTCGATCAGGATGGTGAAGTGCGATTCGCCGCTGCCGTCATCGCCGGTATGGCCGCGGTGCGTGGCGGAATCGTTGACCACGTCAAGCGACGTGGGAGCGAAGGCGGCGGTCAGAAGCTGCCGCATTTCCTGTTCGAGTGGTCCAGACATGGGGTTCCATTTAGGCGATCGATGTCCCATCTGGAAGCCGGTGAGACAGCATAGATTTCATGGAAGGTTCGAATCCACCGGTCACGAGTGCGCCTGGCCGGGGTGCGATGAGGCGGGCGAGTTTCGTGCTCCGGGCGGTCGGCCGTCCGGGTTCGATGGGCCGGGCGACTACCGCTGGTTCTGCCTCGAGCATGTGCGCCAGTTCAATTCGGGCTACGACTACTTCGAAGGCATGGAAGCAGAGGAGATCATGCGCGCCCAGTCGCCGCTCCACGGTTGGGAAACGCAGACCCGTGCGTTCCGGCCTGATGCGGGCGTGGATCAGGCGCCGAACTGGGCGAACTTCTCCGACCCGCTTGAGGCGATTCAGGCACGGGCGAGGGCGCATGTGAAGCGGCGCAGGGCTGACCTGAAGCCCGAAAACGCGCGCTTCACTCCGAACGAGCGCAAGGCTTTGGAGACGCTGGGGCTGGACGGGGACATCGACCGCAAGACCCTGCGGTTTCGCTATACGCGGCTTCTGCGGCAGTATCATCCCGACCACAACGGCGGCGATCACAGCCATGCCGCGCGGCTGCAGGGGGTGGTCGAGGCGTATCAGGTCCTCAAGAACGCGGCGGCTTTCGGGTAGGACCCATCTTGGCCCTACATTCCCCGTCACCCTAAACTTGTTTCAGGGTGACGAAGTGGAAAGAGGAGCAGGGCGCGTTATTCGTCCTCGCCCTCGCAGATCGCTGCCAATTGGTCCGCACAGGCGGCCCAGCCTTGCGTAAAGCCCATTTCCTCATGCTGCTTGCAGGTATCCGCGCTCCAGTGGCGGGCGGTGGCGGTATAGCGCGTGCCTTCGCCTTCCGGAGCGACTTCCCAGATGCCGATCATGAACGGCCCGCTCGGTTGGAGATCGTCCACCACCGCATCGGTCGAGGCGAAGCGGCGGCCTTCCTCATAGGCAAGGTAGATGCCGTTCTGGGGCATGACTTCGCCGTCAGGGCCGTACATCGTCATCTTGCAGACGCCGCCGGGGCGCTTGTCCTGTTCATCGACCTCGGCGCGCCATGGGGTAGGGCACCACCATTCGTTCTGGCGGTTGGCCATGACGTCCCACACTTTCGCAGGCGGTGCGGCGATGTAGCGGGTGACAGACAGTTCGTTGCTCATCGTTGTTCTCCTCAATCTCGATCAGGCGCGCCCAGAGGGAAGAACGCGCGGTACGGGCGGGCGGCCTCGACGCAGGCGCTGACCGGCGGCAGGGCGAGCAGGTGGGCGCGCCATTCCTTCAGGCGCGTGAATGTCTCGGCGATGGGGAGGACCCAGTCGGCGTAGAACAGCGAGGGCGCGGCGGCGCACTCGATCAGGGTAACCTGGCCTTGCGCCGGGTAGTACTGAAGCCAGCCCTCCAACCAGGCGTAACTGCGTTCCAGCCGTTCCCGCGCTTCGCCGATGCGGGTCATGTCCGGGTTTTCGGCATCGCGAATGTATTCGTTCACGACCTCCTGCATGTTGCCCATGACGTAGTTGTCGAAAACCCGGTCGAGCATGCGTACGCCGATCGCCGCTTCGGCATCGGAGGGCAGCAGGACATCCGGCTCGACATGGTGCAGTTGCAGGTGCTCGATGATCGAAGTCGCCTCGAAGATCAGGTTCTGGCCGTCCTGCAGGACCGGGAACTTGCCCGCTGGTCCGGCCATGGCGACGATCTTGCCATGATCGGGGTGATCGCCGTCGACGATGCGGAACTCATGTTCCAGCCCCGATCCCAGCAGCGCGATCTGCGCCTTCCAGGTGTAGGACGAGAAGGGGTGGCCGTAGAGTGCCAGCATCAGCCTTTCACCGCCGCCTCGATCGCGGCGATGTCGATCCTGCGCATCGTCATCATCGCTTCCATCGCGCGCTTGGCGGCGGCGCGGTCGGGGTTCGCCATGGCATCGGTGAGGGCGCGCGGGGTTATCTGCCAGTTGAGGCCCCACTTGTCCTTGCACCAGCCGCACATGCTTTCCGCCCCGCCGTTGCCGACGATGGCGTTCCAGTAGCGATCGGTCTCTTCCTGCGTGTCGGTGGCGACCTGGAACGAGAACGCCTCCGACTGCGGGAACTGCGGCCCGCCATTGAGGCCGATGCACTCGATCCCCATCACCGTGAATTCGACGACAAGTACGTTGCCCTGCTTGCCGTCAGGATAATCGGCGGGCGCGCGCTGGACGGAATCGACGCGGGTGTCGGGGAAGACGGTGGCGTAGAAGTTCGCAGCGTCCTCGGCGGTGCCGTCGTACCAGAGGCAGATCCGGTTTTTGGCCGTCATTTCTTCATCTCCTCTATCAGCTTGCCGTCGATGCCCTTGGCCGTGCGGTAGGCGGGGCGTTCCTGACAACGTTCGGCGTAAGCGACGAGCGGGGGCAGCGGCGGGATGATGCCGAAGGTCATGCCCCAGTCGATCGCGCTGCCGACATAGACGTCGGCCATGGTGAAGCGGGTGCCGCAGACCCAGTCGTCCTCGGCCAGCTTTTCCTCGATGGCGGCGAGGGTGCGTTCGAAACTGCCCCAGCCGGCCATCATCTCCTGCTGCGGCGTCGGCTCGAACTTGAGCGCGCGCGAGGTGATCGCCTGCTCGATCGGGCCGGAGGCGAAGAAGGTCCAGCGGTAGTAGTCCGCCATCTCGCCGTCGTTGGGAAGCAGGTGCGCTTCCGGGTTCATCTCCGCCAGGTAGAGGCAGATCGCGGCGGCCTCGGTGATGACGCGGTCGCCGTCATCGGCGTGATGGATCAGCGTCGGCACCTTGGCCATCGGGTTGGCGTCTAGGAACGCGGCGGGCTTGTCCTTCCAGTCGACGAGAACCTGTTCGTAGTCCGCCCCGGCCTCGTGCAGTGCCCAGCGGGCGATCTGTCCGCGCGACATCGGGTTGGTGAAGAAGGTGTAGTCGGCCATCGGGATTCTCCCTTAGATGAGGGTGGAACATTGATGGAACGAACAGGCGGCGTCAATCACCGCCTGCCCGGTTATCCGCGCGGGCCGACGAGGCCGAAGTACGCACCCTGCGGGTCGAAGGCATGGACGGTGTATTCGCCGGTCGGGATCTGCTGCGGCTCGCCCATCGGCTTGCCACCGCCGTCCTTCACCGCCGCCAGCGCCCGGTCGATGTCATCGACGCCGATGTAGTAGGTCCAGCCCGGCACCGGCATGAAATCCGCCTTGCGCATGACGGCACCGATCTGCACGTCCTCCAGCTGGAGGAAGCGGTAGTCGCCGAGCGGACCCATCGGCATCGCGCCCTGCTGGGTCCAGCCGAAGTACGTGGTGTAGAAGGCCACCGCCGCATCGTCGTCCGGCGTGACGAGCTCGTTCCAGCGCACCGTCTGCGGCTTGTCCACGCTGAACACGTCGCTGGTGGCGTCGGGATCGTCGGCGGGCGGTTCCGGCGTCATCACGTAGAACGCGGCGCCCTGCGGATCGGTCACCATGGCGAAGCGGCCGACACCCTCCATGGTGGTGGCAGGCACGTGGACGGAGCCGCCCTCGGCCGTGATCTCGGCCACCTTGGCATCCACGTCCGGCACGTAGATGTAGCCCATCCAGCCGGGCTTCGCGCCCTGACCGATCATTGCGTCGTCGAGTGCGAAGACGCCGCCGGTATAGCCGCAGCCCGCGCCGCCGCCATCGATGCGCTCGATCATGCGGTAGTCCATGCCGGAATCGCCGGTCATTTCCGGCATGACGTTGGCGCCGATCTTCCAGCCGACGACGCTGCCGTAGAACGCGGCCGCGGCGTCGGAATCGCTGGTCATCAACTCGTACCAGATGAAGCTGCCTACAGGGTTGCCCATGGCTCAGCCTCCCAGCGTGACGACAGGCTGGAAGCCGCCGTAGATCATGCGCATGCCGTCGAAAGGCATGGGGTTCTTCTCCGGATCCATGCGCGGGTCGGTGTTCATCGCGTCCATGACCGCAGCCATGCCCTTTTCGCGGGTCTCCTTGTCGGGCCATTCGATCCACGAGAAGACCACCGCCTCGTCCTCCTTGCACTCCACCGCCCGGAAGAAGTCGGTCTGCTTGCCTTCGGGCACGTCGTCCTGCCAGCATTCGAGAACGCGGGTGGCGCCGTGCTCCATGAAGACGGCGTCGCCCATCTCGGCGTGGGCGATGAACTTGTCCTTGTTCGCCTTGGGGACGGCGATCACGAAACCTTCTACGTAGGTCATGTCAGACTCCTTCCTTGGCAGGGTTTTCGGCCTTGGCTTTGGTCTTCGGATCATGCTCGGCGAAAGGCGCGAGTTGCGCCTCCAGCGCACGCTGAAACGCAGGGCGAGCTATGCCGCGCTCGACGTACGCCGCGAGTGCGGGCGTCGGCGCCAGCACGGACGGGTCGGGGATGGCGCGCAGGATCGTGGTCATCGCGATATCGGCGATCGAGAAGTCCCCGGCCAGCCACTCGTCGTCGCCCAGCGCCGTTTCGAGGCGCTTTAGGCGGCCTTCCAGCGCGGTAGTGAGGGAAGGACGGCGCAGCGGCGCCCAGTCCTCCTTGCGCGAGAAGAACGTGCAGTTGACGAACTCCATCACGAAAGGCTCGATCGAGTTGAACGCGCCGAACAACCAACTCAGGACTTTTGCCCGTTCCTGCGAGCCGGTCGGAGGCAGGGCGGCCGCCTTCTCGGCGAGATGGATGAGCGTTGCGCCGCTTTCGAATATCCCGACCTCGCCGTCACGGACGAAGGGCACCTGCCCCCAGGGCTGGTCGTCATAGTACCATTCGGGACGCTCGATCGCGCTGATCAGGCGCACCTTGTAGGGCAGGGCGTATTCCTCGCAGGCCCAGCGCGGGCGCAAGTCGCGGACCTGCCCCTGCGCGAAGGAGGGCACCCATTCGTAGGCGGTGATCTCTATCTGTGAGGTCGGATCGATAGGCATCGTCTTCTCCCTCTCCCGTTTCTTTATGTCACGCCGTGGTCGGGATTTCCATTTCCCCCGAGGCGGCGGCAGGGTCCATCCACATCGTCTCCCAGACATGCCCGTCGAGGTCGGTGAAGGCGTGGCTGACCATGAAGCCATAGTCCTGTGGCGGATTGATGTCGGGCGTGCCGCCTGCCGCCGCAGCCTTGGCCTTCATCTCCGCAGCTTCTTCCTTGCTTTCACATGCAAGGCACAGCGCCACTTCGCTGGAGCCGGTGTCGGGGATCGGGCGGTCGGTGAAGGTGCGCCATTTGTCGTGCGTCAGGATCATCACGAAGATGGATTCCGACCACACCATGCAGGCCGCCGTGTCATCGGTGAAGCGCGGCTCGTTGGTGAAGCCGAGCGCCGTGTAGAACGCCTTGGAGCGCTCCAGATCGGTGACGGGGAGGTTCACGAAGATCATGCGTGCCATCTGCTCTCTCCTTCAGAAGGGCGAATCGCCTCTTGCCCGAACCTGACCTCAGTGGTAACTAAAAGCAACCATGAAGTCACAAAAAGAAACCATACGTTCGGAAAGCGCGACGGACAGTGTGAAACGCGCACATGGCCGCTGGTATGGGGATGCCTGCGGGGCGGCTTTCGCGATGGAACTCATCGGCGAACGCTGGTCGCTGCCGATCATACGCGAGATGATGCTCGGCCCTCGCCGTTTCTCGGAGATCCGCGCCGAATTGCCGGGCCTGAGCGCCAAGACGCTGACCGAGCGGCTGGAGAGCCTCGAAGGAACCGGTATCGTCGCGCGCGAAGTGCTGCCGCCGCCCGCTTCGGTGCAGGTCTATCGACTCACCGAATGGGGCCTGGCGCTGGAGCCCGTCATGCAGGAACTGGGGCGATGGGCGGTGCGCTCGACCCTCCACGATCCCACGCTGCCGATCACGCCGGTCTCGCTGATGCTCTCGCTGCGCACGATGATCCATCCCGAGCGGATCGGCGATCTGGCACTGACGGTGCGCTTCGAGGTGGGTGTCAGCAAATTCACCGGGCGGCTGGGGCAGGGCGATCTGGCGATCCATCCCTCCAGCAATGGCGATCCGGAACCCGATCTGGTCTTCGCGGCCGAGGGCGGGTTCCCGTTCCTCGCGGTATTCTACGGCAAGTGGCCGCGCGAGGAGGTTCAGGCACTGCGGATCGAAGGCGACCCATCGCTGGTCCAGCGCTTCGTCGATCTGTTCAGCCTCCCTCCCAAATGCGCGAGTTGAGCAAGGCAAGTCGCCCAAACCTTATTGCGATGCAGCGGCCGGTCCTATACGCGATGCCCTACGATGACTGACTCCAAGACCCAGACCGAGAATCGCGACGCCACCATACTGGCCGCTCCCGACATCGAACTCGACGTGCGCGAGACTTTCGGGATCGACATCGACATGAAGGTCCCGGCCTTCTCCGTGGCCGACGAGCGCGTGCCCGATCTCGACGAAACGTACGTGTTCGACCCGGACACCACGCTCGCGATCCTGGCGGGCTTTGCCTTCAACCGCCGCGTCATGGTGCAGGGCTACCACGGCACCGGCAAGTCGACGCACATCGAACAGGTCGCGGCGCGCCTCAAGTGGCCGTGTATCCGCATCAACCTCGACGCGCACATCAGTCGCATCGACCTGATCGGCCGCGACGCCATCGTCCTGCGCGGCGGCATGCAGGTGACCGAGTTCCGCGAGGGCCTGCTGCCATGGGCACTGCAGCACCCTGTCGCGCTGGTGTTCGACGAATACGACGCGGGCCGCCCGGACGTGATGTTCGTGATCCAGCGCATCCTCGAAACCGAGGGCAAGCTGACCCTGCTCGACCAGAACCGCGTGATCCGTCCGGACAAGCACTTTCGCCTGTTCGCGACCGCCAACACGGTGGGTCTTGGCGACACCTCGGGCCTGTACCACGGCACTCAGCAGATCAACCAGGGCCAGATGGACCGCTGGAACCTCGTCGTGGCGCTCAACTACCTGCCGCACGCCACCGAGACCGGCATCGTCGCCGCCAAGGTGCCGCAGATCGACAAGTCGGTGATCGCCAATATGGTCAAGGTCGCGGATTTCTCGCGCCAGGGCTTCATGAACGGCGACATCTCGACGGTGATGAGCCCGCGCACGGTCATCACCTGGGCGCAGAACGCGGCGATCTTCAACGACGTCGGCTTCGCCTTCCGCCTCTCGTTCCTGAACAAGTGCGACGAGACCGAGCGCATGCTGGTGGCCGAATACTACCAGCGCGTATTCGGGCAGGATCTGCCGGAAAGCGTCGTCGCCAAGGCGTAAGCCTGAAGGTGTTCGAAGATGCAAAAAACGGGCGTGCTCCCAAGGGAGTGCGCCCGTTTTTTTCATATCACCGGTGGAGATTGAAATGGCTGGGATGATATTCACGGTTCCCTTGCTGCTGGCGGCGCAGGGCTTAGCGGTCAGCCGCGTTCCGGTTTATTTCCCGGCTTCGCTGAGTGAGCAGATCCCGCAATGTCGGCATCAGGGCAAAGTCCGAAGCGCGGCACAGCTCAGTGCGTTCGAGCGGGAATGGTATTCGCGCTTCCTGTATGCGGCAAAGGAGCCGTCGCTTGCGGAAATGGCGGGCACCGGCAACGCATTGGGCAGCGTGATCCGTTTTACCTGGCTACGAAGCTTCCATGCACCCGTAGTAGTGCGTGTGATGGGGCTGGGGACAGCGGCACCGCGGCTGGTCGCGACCGCGCTGACGGGACGGGGCGGCTATGACCCCGGTGTGCCCGGCCCGGCCCTCGATCGTCCGTTGCGCAAGGAGGAAGCCGCCATGCTGGAAGCGGCATTGGCGGGATCGTGGCTGACAGTGGTATCCTCGGTCGCGAACCGTCGGCCTGTCCTCAAGGAATGTGGTATTGCCGATCCGCTGGGTACGGATGGCGCGGAATGGGTGCTTGAGGCGGTCGACGCCAAGGGCTACCGCTTCGACAAGGCGTGGAGCCCCCGCATCGGCAAAGTGCGCGACATCGGATTGGCGATGCTGAAGCTGACCGGCTGGTCTATCGATCCGGTCTATTGAGGCGTTCTGCTCGGCCGGTTCACGCCTCGGGATAGACCGCCCGGACGAAGTAGAGCCCGTCCGGTGGCGCATTGAGGCCGAGCTTCCGGCGATCGCGCGCGGCAAGCGCCTCGCGCAGATCCTCCTCGCTCCACCGCCCCATGCCGACGAGCGCGAGGCAGCCGACCATCGAGCGCACCTGATGGTGCAGGAAACTGCGCGCTTCCGCCTCGATCAGCACCATCTCGCCCTCGCGCCGCACTTCCAGCCGGTCGAGCGTCTTGAGCGGCGAACTCGACTGGCAATGCGCCGAACGGAACGTGGTGAAATCGTGCAGTCCCACAAGTATCTGCGCGGCACGGTGCATCGCCTCGGCATCGAGCGACTTGGGCACCATCCATGCCTTGCCCTTCTCCAGCGTCAGCGGGGCACGGCGATTGGCGATGCGGTAGATGTAGGCGCGGCCGACGCAGGAAAACCGCGCGTGCCAGTCGTCGGGCACGACCTCGCAGGACAGGACCGCGATGGGATGAGGCCGCAACCTGTCGTTGAGTGCCCCCAGCAGTTTATACGCCTCGAACGGCTTCGCGATGTCGATATGAGCGCGCATTCCGAGCGCGTGGACTCCGGCATCGGTGCGCCCGGCCGCGTGCATGATGGCGCGCTCGCCGGTGACCGCGAAAGCCGCATCCTCGACCGACTGCTGTACCGAGGGACCATGGGCTTGCCGCTGCAGCCCCATGAACGGGCTGCCGTCGAATTCGAGAGTGAGCGCAAAACGGGTCATTTCGCCCCGCCGATACAGGACTGGTGCCGCCGCGCAATGGGCTTGGCGTCCTGCACATCCGGTGTCACCATCCGCTCACCGGGAAAGGAACCTGCCATGGCCGAGAACAAAGAGCCCCGCTTCCAGATCTTCCGCGGCGCCGATGCCCCCGCGCTGGAAGAGTGCGACTGCATGACTTACGAGGGTGATACGCCCAACCTCGCCGCCGCCCAGCCATTGCTGATGGAGGCGATGCAGGTGAGGGGCGAATATGCCGACGTCCCCTACCGCCGCGAGGATATGAGCCTCGCGCGGCTATGGGTGAAGAGCGGTTTCCCGTTGCCGCTCCACAGCCACGACTGCGATTGCCTCTATTACATCGTCGCCGGCTCGATCCGCATGGGCACCGAGACGCTGGCTGCTGGCGACGGCTTCTTCGTCGGCGCCGAAGTGCCCTATGCCTACACCGCAGGCCCGGAAGGCGCCGAAGTCCTCGAATTTCGGGGCACCGACAGCTTCAACATCCGCGTCCGGGACAAGCCCCTCAGCGCATGGGAAAAGACCGCCGCGACCTTGCGCGAAGGCCACGCCCGTTGGGCCGACGAAGTGCCGCCGCAGCGCCGGATGCCCGAGAAGGCCTAAACTCAGGCCAGCTTCGTGCCTGCCGGAATGGGGCGTCCGCGCAGCAGGTCGGCTACGTCCATGGCCGGCTTGCCCGCGCGCTGGATGCGGGTGACCTGCAGCGCCTGTTCCCCACACGCGACCGTCAGAGCATCGTCGAGCGTGCTGCCCGCCTCGCCGGAGCCCTCGACGATCCGCGCCGCCAGCACCTTGTAGCGCTCGCCGTCCAGTTCGAAGAACGCGCCCGGCACGGGCATGAAGGCGCGCACCTGACGCTCCACGTCGACCGCGCTTGCGGTGAAATCGAGTCGCGCTTCGGCCTTGTCGATCTTGCGCGCGTAAGTCACCCCGTCCTCCGGCTGCTTCACCGCGCGGTGAACGGCGAGGTCGCGTAGGGTGCCGACCAGCAGTTGCGCACCCCGTTCCGCAAGTTCGGAGGTCAGTTCCCCGGCCGTCTTCGCGTCGATCGTTGTGCGCAGCGTCGCCAGCATCGGTCCGGTATCGAGCCCGGCTTCCATCTGCATAATGGTGATCCCCGTGGTCGGATCGCCTGCGAGAATCGCCCGCTGGATCGGCGCCGCACCGCGCCAGCGCGGCAGGATCGAGGCATGGATGTTGAGGCACCCGAGGCGCGGCGCATCCAGCACCGCCTGCGGCAGTATCAGCCCATAAGCCGCGACGACGGCAATGTCTGCTTCCAGCGCGGCGAAGGCGGCTTGCTCTTCCGCCCCCTTCAGCGAAACCGGATGGCGCACTTCGATCCCGCGCGCTTCGGTTTCCCGTTGCACGGGCGAGGGCGTCAGTTCCTTGCCCCGCCGTCCGCCGGGTCGCGGTGGCTGCGTATAGGCAGCCACGACCTCGTGCCCCGCCTCGACAAGAGCAACCAGAGCGGGGACCGCAAAATCGGGCGTTCCCATGAAGATGATACGCATGATGTGGGGAACTCCTGAGCGGGCTTTCTAAGATCAGGCGCAGGCCCTATCTCCCGATCCATGGCATCGCAAGAGATCGAGACGCTGACCGCCGCCCTGTCGCGCCTGCCCGGCCTCGGCCCGCGTTCGGCGCGCCGTGCCGTCCTGTGGCTGATCAAGCGGCGGGAAACCTCGCTGGTGCAACTCCTGGAGGCGCTGGACGCCGTGCGCGAGGCGCTGGTCGAGTGCCGGACCTGCGGCAACGTCGATACCACCGACCCCTGCGGCATCTGCGCCGACCCCCGCCGCGACGCACGCTCGATCTGCGTGGTCGAGGAAGTCGCCGACCTCTGGGCGCTTGACCGCGCGCGCCTGTTCACCGGGCGCTATCACGTGCTCGGCGGCCGCCTCTCGGCGCTGGACGGCGTCCGCCCCGAAGACCTGGCGATCGACAGCCTGCTGCGCCGGATCGGGGAGGGCGGTATCGATGAAGTGCTCCTCGCGATGAACGCCACGCTCGAAGGCCAGACCACTGCGCACTACATCGCCGAGCGGCTTGAAGGCTTCCCGGTGCGGGTAACGCAACTGGCGCACGGCCTGCCGGTCGGCGGCGAACTCGACTATCTCGACGAGGGCACACTGGCCCAGGCGATCCGCGCTCGTCGTCCTGTCGCCTGACGCGATTTCGGCCTGCGGTGCCTGATCTTGCGAAATCGGGCTTTCGCGATTATCTGGCGCAGATGGCTATCCGCGAAATCCTCGAAGTTCCCGACCAGCGCCTCAAGCAGGTCTCGGCCCCCGTCGAAAAGTTCGACGACGAGCTTAAAACGCTCGTCGATGACATGTTCGAAACGATGTACCACGCTCCCGGCATCGGTCTCGCCGCGATCCAGGTCGGCGTTCCGCTCCGTGTACTGGTGATCGACCTCCAGCCTGACGACGAGGACGCCGAGCCGGAAGTCTGCACGTCGCATGGCGATCACCACCACACGCATCAGCCGACCAAGAAGGAACCCCGGATCTTCATCAATCCGGAAATCCTCGATCCGTCCGAAGACCATATCGTCTATCAGGAAGGCTGCCTCTCGGTCCCCGAGATCTTCGCCGATGTGGAGCGGCCCTCGCGCATCCGCGCACGCTGGCAGGATCTCGACGGCAAGGTGCACGAGGAGGACATGGACGGTCTTCTCGCGATCTGCCTCCAGCACGAGATGGACCACCTCGAAGGCATCCTCTTCATCGACCATCTCTCGCGCCTGAAGCGCCAGATGGCGCTCAAGAAGCTCGAAAAGCTGCGCAAGGCCGCCTGATTTCTTCCGGGGCGTTTCGCGCCCCGGTGGAAAATCGCCGTCGAGGACTGGAGTTCCTGAAATGTTCCAGTTAGGCTGGAGCCATGGAACTTGTAGTCGCCACGATTCTCGCTCTCGTCATCGGCCTCGCTGCAGGCTGGTTTTTCGGTTCGCGCCCGACCGCGCAATGGCGGGCGCAAGCCGAAGCGCGTGAGCGTGAGGCACGCGAAGGCGACGCCAAATATTTACGTACTTTCGCCGATCTTGAAGCCGCGCGCGAGCGGGCCGGGCGGGCCGATGCGCTCGAGCAGGCGCTCGACCGCGCACGCACCGACCATGAAGCCCTGACCGAACGCCTGCGTCATGACGGCGCCGCAGCGGTCGAACGTACCCGTGCAGAGCTGACGCAGGTTCTCGACAAGACCCGCACCGAACATGCCGCACGCGTGGACGGGTTGCTGCGTGAACAGCGCGGCTTGTCGGACGAACTTTCGACCCTGCGGGAAAAGTCGGCGAACTTCGACGAGCAGAAGCGCCTGCTGCTCGAAGCGCAGGAAGCCTTGCGCAAGGAGTTCGAGAACGCCGGTGCGAAAGTGCTGGCTGGCGCGCAGGAGGCATTCCTGCGCCGCGCGGGAGAGCGTTTCGAGCAGAGCGAGAAGGCTAGTGCCGAACGCCTCAATTCGATCCTTACGCCGGTTGGCCAGCGCCTCAAGAGCTACGAGGATCAGGTGGCGGCATTGGAGGCCAAGCGCGTCGATGCCTTCGGCCAGCTCACCGGTCAGATCGAGGCGCTGCGCGTCGGGCAGGAACTGGTGCGCGCGGAGGCTGTGCGGCTCGGTAACTCGCTGCGCAACGCGCCCAAGGCGCGCGGACGCTGGGGCGAACAGCAGCTCAAGAACGTGCTCGAACAGTGCGGGTTGACCGAGCATACCGACTTCGAGACCGAGCAGTCGATCAATACCGAGGAGGGCCGCCTACGCCCCGACGCAATCGTGCGCATTCCAGGCAACAAGCAACTGGTGATCGACGCGAAGGTCTCGCTCAACGCCTATCAGGATGCCTTCGAGGCCGAGGACGAGGCCGGGCGCCTCGCCTTCATGGGCCAGCACGCGGCATCGATGCGCAACCACATCCAGACGCTCGGCGCCAAGAGCTACCAGAGCCAGTTCGAGAATGCGCCGGATTACGTGATCATGTTCGTGCCGGGCGAACACTTCATCGCCGCCGCCCTCGACCATGATTCGGGCCTCTGGGACTTCGCATTCGACCGCAAGGTGCTGCTGGCGAGCCCGACGAACCTCGTCGCGATCGCCCGCACGATTGCACAAGTCTGGCAGCAGGAAGGGCTTGCCCGCGAAGCGCGCGAGATCGGCAAGCTGGGCGCAGACCTCTACGACAGCCTCGCCAAGACTCAGGACGACTTGTCCAAGGTCGGTGTGCACATGGGCCGCGCGGTCAACAGCTTCAACGACTTCGCCCGCACTTACGAGGGCAACGTGATGAGCCGAGCCCGCCGCCTCAGCGAAAAGCACATCAAGATTGGCAAGCGCGAGATTTCCGATGACGTCCCATCGATCGAAGCCGCCCCGCGCTATGCTGATACCGGCATTCAGATCGAGGATAGTAGCGAGGAAGCCGCCGAGGCTGCGGAGTAACTCGCTGGAACAAAGCGTATAGTCGTCGTCATTCCCGCGAAGGCGGGAACCCATTTCCTGACGGCGCCGATGGAACCTGCGTCAGATGGTTTCACGATGAGGGCGGGTGCCTCGATTTGATGGTCTGACGTGATCTACCCTTCGTCATTGCGAGCGCAGCGAAGCAATCCAGGGTGGCTCAAGACTACTTTGGATTGCTTCGCTGCGCTCGCAATGACTATTCTACGTAAAGTGTAATGCTCTTGAGGCGCCCGGCTTAGTCGGCCGCGCGCGTCAGTTCTGCGATGTGGCCACTCGACTGCAGGATCATCCGCTTGCCCTCCACCGTCACGCGCGGCGTTGCGGCGAGCAGGGCGCTGACGGCATTGCCCTGTTCCCATGAGGCACTTGGGCAGACGGCTTCGGTCTGGTCGAAAGGCCCGGCGATCAGGCGTTCCGCCTCCATCCGCCAGGGTCCCTTGAGCTGGTTGCAGCCGACCTGCACCAGAAGGTGCTCGCCTTCGAACGCAACTTGAGCGCCAGCGTCCTCAGGGGCGCGACCGTCGATCGCGGCGAAGTGCCATTGGCTGCCCACCCAGTTTTCTCCCGCAGGACCGCGCTGGGTGAGGTGTCCTGCGTCGGAGCATCCGGCCAGCAGGAGCGGACAGAGAAGGAGGGCGAGTCGTCGCATCACCCATCGAGTCTTACGCCCGAGAGGTGAGGATGGGATGAACGCGGAGCCTCAGGATCTCCGCAGATGCGCGAGTGCCTCGTAGGCAAGAACCGCGCCCGCGACGGCGGCGTTCAGGCTGTCTGCGCGGCCCAGCATCGGCATGGTAACGCGCAGGTCGCAGGCTTGCTCGTAATCGGCCGGAAGCCCCTGCGATTCGTTGCCGACCATGAGGAAGCACGGCGCAGCATAAGGCGCCTGCCGATAGTCGGTCGGGTCGCGCAGCGAGGCTGCAACCAGTTGGCCATCACCGCCGCGCAGCCAGTCCTGGAATTCCTCCCAGCGCGCGATGGCGATCTTCTGGGTAAAGATCGCGCCCATGCTGGCGCGTACCGCCTCGACCGAGAACGGATCGGCGCAATCGTCGATGAGGATGAGGCCGCCCGCACCCACGGCGTCGCCGGTGCGCAGCATGGTGCCCAGATTGCCCGGATCGCGCAGGGCCTGCGCCACCAGCCAGATCGGCGAACTGGCTCGGTCGAGGTTCGCGAGGCGCGTGTCGAATTCGGCGAAGACGCCCGCGACGGCCTGCGGATTATCCTTGCCGGTAACTTTGGCGAGGATTTCCACGTCCATCTCGACGATCTCTCCGCCCGCCGCCGCTACGGCGGTCTCAAGGGCGTCGAGCAGCGGATGCGGATCGCGGCCGATGGCCATGACCAGCATCTCCGGCAGCACGCCGCATTCGCGCGCATCGGTGAGCAGGCGTAGGCCTTCCGCCAGAAAGCGCTTCTCGCGCTTGCGGTGCTTCTTGTCGCGAAGCGAGCGCAGGAATTTGACGAGGGGATTGGAAAAGCCGGTGATCGTGCGGCGCTCGATGCCGCCCGGCGAATAGGGGGTGCTCACTCTTCGCCGAAGCCGTCGCGTACCAGACCCGCCAGAACCGCCAGCGCGGCATCGGCGCCGTTGCCTGAACAGGCGATTTCGATGGTGTCGCCCTTCGCCGCGCCCAGCATCATCAGGCCGAGGATCGAGCCGCCTTCAGCGGACATGCCGTCCTTGCTGACCGTCACCGAAACCCCGCCCGGCAGATCGGCGACGTGGCCTACGAACTTGGCGCTGGCGCGGGCATGGAGGCCGCGCTTGTTGACGATCAGGACCGAATCGCGAAAGTCGCTCATGCGTCCTGACCCAGATATTCGCTAGCGATCGTGATGTAGTTGCGGCCCGCATCGCGCGCGGCGGCGACCGCTTCGCGCACCGGCATGCAGCCGCGCGCCTTGGCGAGGCGGATCAGCATCGGCAGGTTGATCCCGGCGATCACTTCGACCTTGCCAGCCTGCATCAGCGAGATCGCGAGGTTGGAGGGCGTGCCGCCGAACAGGTCGGTGAGGACGATCACGCCTTCGCCGCTGTCCACCTTTTCAATGGCGTCGGCGATTTCGGAGCGGCGGCGTTCCATGTCGTCGTTCGGGCCGATACAGACGGTCTCGACATCGGCCTGATCGCCGACGACGTGTTCCATCGCGTGTACGAACTCCTCGGCGAGATTGCCGTGAGTAACCAGAATCATGCCGATCATGCCGGGAGTGCGCTCCGAAATTCCTGCAATCGCACCCGGTTCATGTCTCTATTTTCCACGCCGCAGACCCCCTTCGAGAAGATCCGCCGCCCGTGAGCCCAGGTTGCGGTGCAGCAATGTGGGCGAAAATCCCGATTGACGCAAGACCGCTGCGATCTGTTCTGCGGTGAATACCGAACGATGTTTCCCTCCGGTACAGCCGAAGGCGATGTGGACATAGGCTTTGCCCTGTGCCCGGTAGCGGGGAAGCAGCAGGAGGATGAGATCGCGGATGCGGGCGAAGGCCTCGTCCCAGGCCGGGTCCTTGCGGATATAGTCGCCTACAGGCGCGTCCTGCCCCGTCTGAGGGCGCAGTTCGGTATCCCAGTGCGGGTTGTCGAGAAAGCGCATGTCGAAGACGAGGTCGGCGACTGGCGGCATCCCGCGAGAGAAACCGAAACTGGAGACGGTGACGGTGAGTTCGTCGGCGGTGCTCTCGGCGAAACGCTCGCGAATCGACCGCTGCAGGTCGTTCGAGGTGAATTCGGTGGTCTCGATCAGCAGGTCCGCCCAGCGGCGCAGCGGCGCCAGCAGTTCGCGTTCCGCCCGGATGCCGGTGGAGACCGGCGCATCGGCGGCGAGGGCATGGCGGCGGCGCGTTTCGTTGTAGCGGCGTTCGAGTTCCTTGCTGGAGCAGTCGAGGAACATCGTGGTGATTTCGAGGTCGCGGCGTTCGCTGAGGCTTTTGACCTGCGCGATCACGCGCTCGGGATCGAAGCCCCGGGTACGCGAATCGAAACCGATGGCGAGCGGCGTGGGATCGCCTTCGGGGGCGCCGTCGATGAGCGCTTCGAGCATGCGGACCGGGAAATTGTCGACGATTTCCCAGCCAAGGTCTTCCAGCACGCGCAAGGCCGTCGTCTTGCCCGCACCCAGCATGCCCGTAACCAGCAGCAAGCGCTGCGGATTTCCCACTTTAGTCCCCATCGTCGCTATCTGCGCCTTGCCGCCGGGAAAGGGAAGGGGCCAAAAGGCCGTCCCCGCCGTGCGAGGGGCTTTATACAGGCAGCCCGTAGCGTTGCAGGGCAAGTTCCGCCTTGATCGCGAGCACCGGGTCGTGTGGTGCAAGGCGGATGAGGGGCGCCTCGACGCCGCCGATCGCGATGCTCTCAGCCTTTTCGATGTAGCGCGGTGCGGAGCCGTCGAGATGCAGGACGAGCGCGACCGCGACTTTCTCGGTGCAGTCGTGCGGGATCAGGCCGAGGTTGCGGACTTCCAGCAGGCCGCGTGTGCGGGGGTGGGGGCCGGCGAAGAGCCATCCATCGCGAGCTTCGAGCATCACGGAGTCGTCGCCGACCAGCATCGCGCCCCGGTCGATCAGGGCCAGCGCAAGGCTGGATTTTCCCGAGCCCGGAGCGCCTTCGATCAGGATGGCGCGGTTGCCGATGGCAACGCAGGTCGATTGCCGGGCTTCGGCGCTCATGCCTCGTTCTCCCACCGCGGCAGGGAGATGACCAGCCGTGCGCCGGGCTGGCCGTCGGTGCGGTCGGTGGCGATCAGGCGGCCGAAGTGGGCTTCAACGATGGTGCGCGCGATGGCGAGGCCGAGGCCGCTGTGGGTGCCGAATTCCTCGCGGGAGGGGCGCAGCGAGTGGAAGCGTTCGAACACGCGTTCGCGCGATGCTTCGGGAATGCCGGGTCCGTGGTCGGCGACGGCGATCTTCACGCGGTTGTCGATGTGCGACAGGGTGATCTCGATCGGGCCGTCCGGGGGTGAGAACGACACGGCATTGTCGATGAGGTTCTGCAGGACGCGTTCGAGGCGTGGCGGGTCGCCGGGTACGGTCAGTTCGGCATCCTCGATCGTCACGGTGACCGGGCTGGAGCCGTTGACGCCGCGCTGGTCGCGCTCGGCGACGAGGTTCTGGACGAGGCGGCCCATGTCCAGCGGCTCGAACGTGGTGCGGCTGAGCTGGGCGTCGATGCGGCTTGCGTCTGCGATCTCGGTGACGAGGAAGTCGATCCGGCGCACGTCGTCCTGCGCGATGCCGAGGAGCTGGCGGCGCAAGTCGGGCTGGTCGACCCGGTCGAGCGTTTCCAGCGCACTGCGCAGGGAGGTCAGGGGGTTCTTGAGCTCGTGGGCGACATCGGCGGCGAAGCTCTCGACCGCGTCGATTCGCTGGCGCAGGGCGCCGCTCATGTCGGAGATGGCGCGGGCGAGGAGGCCGATTTCGTCGCGACGGTCGGGCAGGCGCGGGACGATGACGCTGCGGTCGCGGCCGAGGCGCACGCGCACGGCGGCCCGCACCAGCTTGCGCAGCGGCTCGACGATGGTGCGAGCGAGGAACAGCGAGAGCAGGATCGAGACGCCCAGCGCGCCGCCGACGATGATGGCGAGCGTCTGGCGGGCCATGCGCACGTTCTCTGTGATGTCGCGGGCGTTGCGGGTCACCAGCAGCGCGGAACCGTCGGTGCCGACGGGCGTGGCGGCGATGATGACGGGGGTGCGGTCGGGCGCGGCCTTGTGGTTGATCCAGGTTTCCCGGCCGACCAAAGCCGCGCGGACTTCGGGCCAGCCGCGCGCGCTGGTGTCGGTCGGGTCGCGGTAATCGGCGATTTCCGGGGCGCCGAGGATGAAGTCCATCCCCCGGTCGAGCATTCGCGCGGCGTCCTGCAACCAGGGTTCGGAGGCCGGGTCGATCAGGCGATAGGAGGGCGGCGCCAGCGTGAAGCTGTCGCCTACGAGTTCGCCACGGCTGTCGAACAGGCGCAGGCGCAGATCCTGCTCCGTGCCGATGCGGGTGATCAGCGCGAGCCGACCGGCGGAACTTTCGTCGGCAAGCGCGTCGGCGGTGATCTCCGCCTCGGACTTGGCGAGCCGGTAGCGCTCGGCGAGCAGTTCGTTGCGATAGCTGTCGATATAGAACAGGCTGCCGGCCATCAGGGCGAGGGCGATGAAGTTGACCGCGAGGATGCGCGCGGTCAGCGATACGCGCCAGGACAGGAGAAGCCGTGCCGGACGTCGCCGGCGGGAGCGGGATCGCTCAGCCATCGGCGAAGGAATAGCCGGCGCCGTAGAGCGTGTCGATCGCGCCGAATTCGGGATCGACGGCGCGGAACTTGCGGCGCAGGCGCTTGATGTGGCTGTCGATGGTCCGGTCGTCCACGTAGACGTCGTCGCTGTAGGCGGCGTCCATCAGCTGGTTGCGGCTTTTTACGACGCCCGGGCGCAGCGCCAGGGCTTCGAGGATCAGGAATTCGGTGACGGTGAGCGAGACGGGCTTGCCGTCCCAGGTGACCTGATGCCGCGCCGGATCGAGCGCAAGCCTGCCACGCAAGACGGGGTCGGGCATGTCTGCCCCGGAGGCTTCCTCGGGCGGCGCCTTGGCCAGTTCGCTGCGGCGCAGGATGGCCCGGATGCGCGCGACGAGCAGGCGCTGGCTGAAGGGCTTGGCGATGTAGTCGTCGGCGCCCATCGCAAGGCCCAGGGCCTCGTCCGGCTCCTCGTCCTTGGACGTCAGGAAGATCACCGGAAGCGACGACTGCGCGCGTAGCACCTTGAGCAATTCGAGGCCGTCCATGCGCGGCATCTTCACGTCGAAGATCGCCAGGTCGGGCGGGTTATCGAGGAGAGCCTTCAGCGCCGTTTCGCCGTCCGCGTAGACGCGCGTGGCGAAACCTTCGGCATGAAGACTGATCGACAAGGTGGTGAGGATGTTGCGGTCGTCATCGACGAGCGCGATCGTCTGCTGGCGCGGCGTGTCGGCGGGAGCCACGGGCGGCAGCATCGGCGCATCGTCGGCAGGAGCATTCAAAGGATCGGCCATTGGCGCGGCGACGGTGCTTTCTGCTGCGTGGGCCAGCCTGACTAGCGGCTCTCCATACACATGGCAAATTCTCGCGCTGCGGGCATTAAATGTAAGGTCCAATAACCCTTGATGGTTCCAATTGAAGTCAATTTGACGGAAAAGAGAGCTCCGCTTAGTCGGCGGCACGATTCTTGCGCAGGAATCGACTTAGCGTCAGCGGGAATACCCGTAGCGACGCCATCTTTTGGAGGAGATGACATTGACCACCCTTAACCATCCGCTCTCGAAACAGGGCATAGAGACGAAGGCCCAGATCTTCGCGAACCTCGGTACGGCCCCTCTGGTCGAGCATGCGGTGAAGAACGGGGAGGGCGTGCTTTCGGCCGATGGTCCCTTCGTCGTCGCCACGGGCAAGCACACCGGCCGCTCGGCGAAGGACAAGTTCATCGTCAAGGACGCCGAGACGGAAAGCACCGTATGGTGGGGCAAGACCAACGTGCCGATGACGCCGGAGCACTTCGCGGCGCTCAAGGAGGATTTCCTCGCGGCGCTGGGTGAGAAGGACACGCTCTACGTCGCCGACCTGTTCGGCGGTTCGCAGCCGGAACACCGCGTCAACGTGCGCGTGATCAACGAGTTCGCGTGGCACAACCTGTTCATCCGCACCCTGCTGGTGCGTCCGACCGCGACCGAGCTGGAGGGCTTCGCGCCGGAATACACCATCATCGACCTGCCGAGCTTCCGCGCCGATCCCGCGCGCCACGGTTCGCGTTCGGAAACGGTGATCGCGGTGAACTTCACCGAGAAGCTGATCCTGATCGGCGGCACCGCCTATGCGGGCGAGATGAAGAAGTCGGTCTTCGGCATCCTCAACTACCTGCTGCCGGTGAAGGGCGTGATGCCGATGCACTGCTCGGCCAACATCGGCCCGGACGGCGATACGGCGGTGTTCTTCGGGCTTTCGGGCACCGGCAAGACCACGCTTTCGGCCGACGCCTCGCGCACGCTGATCGGCGATGACGAGCATGGCTGGTCGGACACCGCCGTGTTCAACTTCGAGGGCGGCTGCTACGCCAAGATGATCCGCCTGTCCGAAGAGGCCGAGCCGGAAATCTACGCCACCACCCGCCGCTTCGGCACGGTGCTGGAGAACGTCGTGATCGACCCGGTGACCCGCAAGATCGACCTCGACGACAACTCGCTGGCGGAGAACAGCCGCGGTTCCTACCCGATCGACTTCATTCCGAACTGCTCGGAGAAGAACCTCGGGCCGGTGCCGCAGAACCTGATCTTCCTCACCGCCGACGCTTACGGCGTGCTGCCTCCGATCGCGCGGCTGACGCCCGATCAGGCGATGTATCACTTCCTTTCGGGCTACACCGCGCGCGTCGCGGGCACCGAGATCGGCGTGACCGAGCCGGAAGCGACGTTCTCGACGTGCTTCGGCGCGCCGTTCATGCCGCGTCATCCCTCGGTCTACGGCAATCTCCTCAAGGAGCGCATCGCCAAGGGCGGCGTGAAGTGCTGGCTGGTGAACACCGGCTGGTCGGGCGGCAAGGCGACCATGGAAGGCATCAAGCGCATGCCGATCAAGGCGACCCGCGCGCTGCTCAATGCCGCGCTCGACGGCAGCCTGAACGATGCCGAGTTCCGGGAAGACCCGAACTTCGGCTTCGAGGTTCCGGTGGCGGTGCCGGGCGTCGATACCAAGCTGCTCGATCCGCGCGGTGCGTGGGCGGACGGTGCGGAGTACGACAAGACCGCGCAGACGCTGGTGAAGCAGTTCATCGACAACTTCGAGCAGTTCGAAGAGCACGTCGATGAGGGCGTCCGCAAGGCGGCTCCCGTCGCGGCCTGAGGCTGGCGGTAACGCATGAGAAAGGCCCCGGAACTGCGGTTCCGGGGCCTTTTTTCCTGAGGGCAAAGCACCCCAGCCTCGCTACTACCATAAGCTGATCAACCCACCGTTCGTCATTGCGAGCGTAGCGAAGCAATCCAGGGCAGTTGAACGCCGTCCTGGATTGCTTCGCTACGCTCGCAATGAGGAAGTTATCGCTTACGGCTGCACGGGTTCCGGCACGATGGACGGAGTGGGTGCGGGAACCCCCGGCGTGCTTGTCGTAGGAGCAGCGGCTTCCGGCACTGTTGCCTCCGGAGCAGCGGTCTCCGCCGCCGGGGCTTCCGGTGCGGCTTGTTCCGACGCCTTCGACTTGCCCGCCGTCTTCATGCCGGGTCCGTAGACAGGAACGACGCCCGGCGTGACCCGGCCGTGCAGTGCCTCGATTTCTGCCTTGCGCTGTTGCAGGTAGAGTTCGCGATAAGCCGCGTACGGGTTCTCTTCCTCGCGGATGCGGCGGATTTCGTCGTCGAAGGCGGCGCGCTCGCCAAGCTGGCTGAGGATGGTAGAGGGGATCACCACCTCGGGCTTGTTGAACGGCGAGCCTACGACGGCGGGCAGCAGCGCCCGGTCGACGGTGTCGCCGATGATGTCGCGCAGCGTCGTCGGGCCGACGATCGGCAGGTAGAAGTACGGCCCCGGTCCAACGCCGTAATAGCCCAGCACGTTCGCCAGACCATTGGGACGGTACGGCAGGTTGAACGGCTTGCGCTTGGCCATGTCGACGAAGCCCGCCGCGCCGATCGTGGTGTTGATCGCGAAGCGGCCCACCGTCTCGGCGGCCTTGCCGGGCTTCAGTTCCAGCAGGTAGGCGACGAAGACGACCGGCTCGGTCAGGTTCGAGAAGAAGTTGCGCAGGCCCTGGCGCACCGGGCGCGGCAGGCCCTTGTTGTAGACCTTCGCTACCGGTTCGAGCACGGCCTTGTCGACCGCCTGCACGGTCTGGAACGACTTCTCGTTGATGCGCTCCAGCGGGTCGCCCGGCGGGGGCGGCTTGCGCGGCATCACGATGATTTCATTGCCGGTCTGCGCGGTATCGGCAGGTGCTTCTGCCTGCTCGGCCGGAGCGGGCACGGCGGCGTCAGTCGCCGGCTGCGCAGGCGCTGCCTGTGCATCGGTGGCCGCGTCTGCAGCGGGCTGGGAAAAGGTCGTCGCTTCGGTCGTTACCGGGGTCGTAGCCGGAACACCGGCCTCGGGGGCGACCGAGCTTATCATCACCGCGACAGCGGCAGCCGTCAGGCTCATGCGTTAGTCCTTGTCGGGCTCTCGCGCCCACAGCGTCAGAATACACCCCGGCTCAGGCTGCCCCCAACCATACGCAAGTGTGACTAGGAGCGCTATCCTCCGCTGCCCTATTCGTCAATTGCGTGCCTTGCATCTTATCCCCGCGAAAGGGCAGGCAGGCGCGCGGGACATGGGCGGCGAATGGGGACATTTCATGCCTTCCGTTCGTCACGCCATGGTCCCATATTCAACGGGTCCATCATTGGAGTGAGACACATGGGACTTTTCGACGGCATTCTCGGTCAGGTCAGCGAACACGCGGACGTGACCAATCTCGCGACGAAGCTGGGGCTCGATCCGGCCGTGGCGGAAAAGGCGATTGCCGCACTCGGCATCGCGCACCAGCAGGACGGTGACACCGCGCAGCTGGCGGCGGAGCGCAGCGGCCTCGACGTGGGCACGATCCAGCAACTGATCAGCCAGATCGGCGGCGAAGGTTCGCTGACCCAGTTCGCCAGCGCCATCGCCTCCGACCCCGGCAAGGCGGCCAGCTTCTTCGACAAGGACGGCGACGGCAGCGTCATGGACGACCTCGCCGGCATGGCGAAGGGCCTGTTCGGCAAGTCGTGAACTCACGAACCCTCCCGGATCCCGTCCGGGAGGGCACCGTGCCTACCGTTTCTTCGTAGCGATATATTCGCTGACGTTCTGCGCCAGCACGTCGAGCGGCACGTTGCCACCGTCCACGATCGTCTGGTCGTAGTCGCGCAGATCATAGGCCGAGCCCAGCGCATCCTGCGCGCGCTTTCGCTGCGCCACGATCTGCGAGTGGCCCATCTTGTAGCCGCAGGCCTGTCCCGGCCATGAGCAGTAGCGGTCCACTTCGTTGACCACTTCCTCGCGCTTGTTGCCGTTCTTCTCCATGAAGAAGCGCACCGCCTCCTCGCGCGTCCAGCCCTTGGCGTGAAGGCCGGTGTCCACCACCATGCGACAGGCGCGGAACGCCAGTGACTGCAGGTAGCCCAGCCGTCCGACCGGATCGTCGTCATAGGCGCCGAGTTCGTCGGCCAACTGCTCGCCGTAGAGCGCCCAGCCTTCGGAATAGGCGTTGAACGCGAGGATCGAGCGGATCAGCGGGAGGCGATTGGCATATTCGCCCTGCCAGACGTGGCCGGGGATCGCCTCATGGTGGACGAGGGTGGGCAGGTCGTACTTGCGATGGAGGTCGGTGGTGCGCAAGTTGATCCACATCTTGCCGGGTACGGTGCCGTCCTTGGAGCCCGCGCCGCCATAAGCCGTTGGCGCGCCGGGCTCTTCGGAGAGCGGCAGGCGGCGGACCTCGACATTGCCGGGCACGAGTTCGCGGAAGGCGCGCGGCATCTGCGCGCGTATCCAGTCGACGCGCTTCTGGATGAACGCGAGGATCTCGGCGCGGCCGGGGTCGCCCTCGGCGAACAGGAAACGCTTGTCTTCGCCCAGCGCGGTCATCCGCGCGCCGACGGTGCCGGCGGTATAGCCGAGCGACTTGAGGATCGGGTCCATCCGGGCATGCAACTCGGCGAGTTCCTGCAGGCCGCGCTGGTGGACGTCCTCGGGTGGCACGCGGGTCGTGGTGCTGGCGCGCAGTGCCCAGGCGTAATATTCGGAGCCTTGCGGCCTTTCGCGCATGCCGGGATCTCTCTTCGCGAGCCCGCGCTGGCGCTGGAGTTCGGCAAGCTGGCGCTCCAGCGCAGGTACGACGTCGGCGGCGATGATGCGGCGGGCGTCGGTGGCCCAAGTGCCGCTCATCTTGCCCGTACGCCCGGCGATCGAGGCGGCGAGGCTGCCGCCGTCCTTGCGCGCGTCGGCGATCGTGCTGGTCATCTGCGCGATGGCGCGGTCGAGCAGGAAGTCGGGCGGCACCAGACCTTTGGCGGCGGCATCGATGATCCGGCCGCGCTCGCCTTCGAGCTGGTCGTCCAGTTGCGACAGGCGCGCGATCCACGCATCGGCGTCGGCAGGCGTGTTGACGGGATGGTCGGCATCAAGGAAGCGCGGGGCGTCGAGGTAGGCGCCAACGTTCTGGATGACGACGTAAGGCGTATTGCGCCAACCGCCCACCGCGACGTCGCCATAAGGCAGCGCGAAGCCCTCCAGCGCGGTGGCGAAGGCGCTTTTCACTACGGCGATGCTGGTGCGCGTGGAGTGGTCGAGCCCCTTGGCATCGAACGCCTCGATCTGGGCGAGGCCCTTGCGCAAGGTGGCGGCATAGGCATCGCGCCCGGCCTGCGAGCGGTCCTCCATGCGCGAACGCAAGGCGTTGTGAGCGCCGGTATCGACTCCGAGCCCGGTGGCGCTTTCGGGAACGTGGTCGAGGAGGCTCCAGGCGATCTCGTCAAGCAGCGCGGCGGCACCGGGCCGGGCGGGAGAGGTCGCGAAAGTGCGGGCCGGCAGGGCGACGGCGGCGGTTCCGGCCGCGAGCAGGTGGATCGCGCTACGGCGGGAAATTGAATGGGGGGTGTGGCTCATGCCCGGACGATGGCGAGGCGGTTCGCGGGTGTCAAACCGCTGGATGGGGTGGGGTGTCCTGCTTCCAGAGCACACCGCTCATGCTGAGCTTGTCGAAGCATCGGGCCATGCGCCCAGCCTATGGGCCTTCGACAAGCTCAGGCTGAGCGGGGATGGAGAAGCTGAAGTACGAGACGGTTCGCCTTCGCGCGATCTTGCGCTAGGCAGGGGGATGGACATCGCTCTCTCGCTTCTCGTGCTCACCGTCGTCGCGCTCGTGCTGGGAGCGATCGCGCTGCTGCGGCGCGGCGGCTACCGCAAGCAGGCGGCGCTGATGCTGGTGCTGGCAGGGGTGATGATCGTCAACATCGCCATCTGGACGCTGCCGGGCCGCGATGGCCGGTCGCTGTCGAGCGAGGCGAAAAAGGAACAGGCGCCGGAGTGATGCTCCGACGCCTGTGATGTAATTTGCCTGGCCTGACGGATTACTTGATCGGGCAATCCGGCGCGAGGCGCATGTCGAGGTAGTTGTCGACCGAGCGCATCAGTTCGGGCGTCTCGTGCTCGAAGAAGTGGTTCGCGCGCGGAATTTCGTCGTGGTGGATGGTGATGTGCTTCTGCGTGCGCAGCTTGTCGACCAGCTTCTGCACCGCGTTCGGCGTGACGACCGTATCGCCGGTGCCCTGGATGATGATGCCCGAAGCCGGGCAGGGCGCGAGGAACGAGAAATCGTACATGTTCGCCGGCGGCGCCACCGAGATGAAGCCGCGAATCTCCGGACGGCGCATCAGCAACTGCATGCCGATCAGCGCGCCGAACGAATAGCCCGCGATCCAGGTGGTCGAAGCCTCGGGATGGATCGACTGCACCCAGTCGAGCGCCGCCGCCGCATCGGACAGTTCGCCGATGCCGTTGTCGAAGCTGCCCTGGCTGCGGCCGACGCCGCGGAAGTTGAAGCGCAGCGTTGCGAAACCGCGCGCCACGAAGGTCTTGTACATGTGCTGGGTGATGCGGTCGTTCATCGTGCCGCCCGCCTGCGGGTGCGGGTGGAGGATCATCGCCACCGGCGCGCGCGGGCGCGTTGCGGGCTGGAAACGACCTTCGAGACGACCTTCGGGACCGGGGAAGATGACTGCGGGCATAGGTGTTTGCGGCCTGACTTGTTGAAACTCCCGCGAGTCGCTGTGCAGCGATCCGTCGCGGGAGTGGAAAAGAGGAAGGTTGGCTATATAGAAATATTCGTCCCAAAAACAACTTCGCAAGCAATGTCTCAGGCAATGGCCCTCCCGAACATCTATCTCGACCACGCGGCGACCACGCCGATGATGCCCTGTGCACGCGACGTCTGGCTGGAGGGAGCGGCGATCTGGGCCAATCCGTCGAGCCCTCACGCGGCCGGTCGCGGCGCCCGCGCGGCGCTGGAGGATGCGCGCGCGCGCGTGAAGGCGGCGCTGGGCTGGCAGGGCGAGGTGATCTTCACTTCGGGTGCCAGCGAGGCGCTGGCGCTGGGTCTCGGCCGGGCCAAGGCGGAGCGGCGTCTGGTCTCGGCGGTGGAGCATGATGCGGTATTCCGCGCGGCGCCGGATGCGCAGGTCATTCCCGTCCGCGAGGGCGAGGTGGATCGCGAGGCGCTTGCCGCTGTGCTTGCCGGGGCGGGACGGGCGGTGGTCGCGGTTCAATCGGTCAATTCCGAGACGGGGACGGTGCTGCTGCCCTATGCGGACAATCCATTGGTGCAGCAGGTACGTGAGAGTGGCGACCTGTTCCTTGCCGATTGTTCGCAGTCGGCGGGGAAGTCCGCTTTGCCCGATGCCGACATGGTGGTGCTTTCGGCGCACAAGCTGGGCGGCCCGATCGGCATCGGCGCGCTGCTGGTGCGCGACTTCGCGATGATCGAGCCCAGTGGCGGTCAGGAGCGTGGCTACCGTGCGGGGACCGAGAACCTGCCGGGCGCGCTGGGTTTCGCGGCGGCGCTGGAGGCGGGCGGCATCGAAAGCTGGGCCACCAGCGCGGAGCAGCGCTTCGATTTCAGGAACCGACTGTCCGAACATGGTGAAGTGATCCAGCCCGGCGTGCAATGCTCGCACATCTTCGCCGTTGCCGCGCCTAAGATTTCTGCGACGGCCATGCTGATCAGGATGGATGCCAAGGGTTTCGCGATCTCGGCCGGGAGCGCCTGTTCGTCGGGCACGCTCAAGCAGAGCCGGGTGCTGCAGGGCTTCGGTATCGATCCCGATACGGCCAAACGCACGGTTCGCATCTCGCTGGGCTGGAGCACGACGCCTGACGAACTCGACGCCTTCGCACGGGCCTGGGCCGAGGTGAACGCATGATCTACCTCGATTATCAGGCGACCACGCCGCTCGCCCCCGAAGCGCGCGAGGCGATGCTGCCCTGGCTGGCCGGGCCAGAGTGGGAGCGCGGCGCGGGAGGTTTCGCCAACCCGCATAGCCCTCATCGCCCGGGCCGGGCTGCTGCCGCCGCCGTCGAGGTGGCCCGCGCGCAAGTCGCCGCGCTGATGCCGCCGGGCGGCAGGGTGATCTTCACCTCGGGGGCGACCGAGGCGATCAACCTTGCAATCCTCGGCAGCGGTGCAAGCCGCCTCGCGGTCTCGGCGATCGAGCATGCGGCGGTGCTCGATACCGCGCGCAGCGTCGATGCCGACCTGACCGTGCTGCCGGTCGATAGCGAGGGTCTCGTCGACGGCGAGGTGCCTATGGGAAATGCCGATCTCGTCGCGGTGATGCAGGTCAACAACGAGATCGGAACCGTCCAGCCGGTCGACCGTCTCGCCGAGCGGGCGCAGGCTGCCGGTGCGCTGTTCCTGTGCGACGCGGTGCAGGGCGTTGGCAAGGTCAGGGTGCCGCTGGGTGCCGCTATGGTAGCGTTGAGTGCCCATAAATTCCACGGTCCGAAGGGCATCGGCGCGCTGTGGCTGCGTGATGGGCTCGACCTCAAACCGCTAATCCGCGGCGGCGCGCAGGAGCAGGGACTGCGCTCGGGAACGCTGAGCCCGATGCTCTGCGCAGGCTTCGGCGCCGCCGCCAAGCTGGCGAAAGAACGCATGGAGGAGGACGCGGTTCACGTTGCCGGTTTGTGGGAGCGGGCGAGGGAAATCCTTTCACGCTGGACACTTAACGGATCGGCGACACACCGCTGGCACGGCAATCTCAACGTGCGCCTGCCGGGACTGGACGTCGCGCGGCTGATGTCGGACCTGCGCGACCTCGCCTTTTCGGCAGGATCGGCCTGCGCAAGCGGATCGGGTAGACCGAGCCACGTGCTGCAGGCACTGGGTCTTTCGGATAGGGATGCCAAAAGCTCTATCCGTCTGGGATTCGGGCGATATAGTGAACTAAGGGAAATTGAGGATGCCTGCGCCAGAATAGAAGCCGCTGCGGCGGCGCAGGGAGTATAACTTGGTTGATGTCCTGTTTGTGAATATCGACGGATCGCGGGTCTCGGCGCAGGCCGAGCCGGGATCGCGCCTGCTGGAAGTGGCTCAGAACGCCGGGATGCCGCTCGAGGGAACGTGCGAGGGGCAGATGGCCTGCTCGACCTGCCACGTCATCATTTCGTCCGACTGGTTCGACAAGCTGGTCCCGGCTTCGGACGACGAGGAGGACATGCTCGACCTCGCCGCCGGGGTGACGCGCACCAGCCGGCTCTCCTGCCAGATCCAGCTGACGGATGCGCTGGACGGGATCGCGGTGCGCATCCCCGGCGTCGTCAGGGACATGCAGATCGGCTGACCCTCATCACTCGGCCGAAGAGCGCCCCCGCCAGCGCAGCACCGCCCAGCGAATGGCGAGGCCGACGAGACCCAGCGGAATCGCAACCGCACCCAGCATGATCAGCATGGCTACGATCGTGCCCAGTACCGAGCCGACGCTGCCCAGCGCTCCCCGGATCGGCGCGAGGAAGCCGCCACTAGCGGGCGATCCGGCTTCGTAGGTCAGGTTCACGCGGCTGAAGTTCACGCGGTTTTGCATCTCGGCCAGCCAACTGCGCGCCTGATCGATTTCCTCGTTTACTTGCGCGACGCCGCGCTCGGCCTCGACCAGTTCGGCGACGGTGCCCTTGCGCGTGGCGAGCACTTCCATCAGCCGGTCGCGCAGCACGGTGCGGGCGCGAAGCCGCGCTTCGGTATCGACCATCTGCTTCGACAGGTCCTCGCCCGAGATGCCGCCGGACACCTGCGAGCCACCGGCGCTCCCCGCGACCCGGCCGAGTTCCGCTCCGAAGGCGCGTGCACGTGGTGCGGCGACTGCCAGCGACAGCGAGCCTGAAGCGTAGTTCCCCTCCGCGCTGCCCTGTTTCATGTCGAGGATCTGGCACTGCGTCGGTCCCATTCGCTCGCACATGTCAGCCTGCTTGCGCTGCACCTCGGCGATGCGATCGGCGGGCAGGCGGTAGCCGTACTCATAGATATAGGCGATGCGAGGGGCGTTGGGTGCGCTGACGGAGATTGCTTCGGACTTCTTGCCCTCCGCGCTCTGTCCGGCCTTCGGCGGCTCCTCGCGGATGTCCACGGTGGTCGCCTGCTGTTCGGAAGCAGGCTCGCTGCCGCAGCCGGAAATCGCGGTGGCGAGAAGGATCGGCAGCAGCAGCGAACGGCGCATCTTCATCCTCTTGAAACTCCCGCGATTCGCGTTCGAATCTATCTCAGTCGCAAGTTCTGGAAAACGGCCGAAATCGGCTTTGGCCCCGGGCAGGGCGCTGCTAGTGTCCCGCCACCATGGTGACCACGACAGACGACGAATCCGATCCCTTCGACGCCATCGTCGATGCGCCCTTCGATGCGGCGCTGTCCGAGCGCTATCTCGTCTATGCGCTGTCCACGATCACCGCGCGCTCGCTGCCGGACCTTCGGGACGGCCTGAAGCCGGTCCATCGCCGTCTGCTCTGGGCGATGCGGCAGCTCAAGCTGGACCCTGCCAGCGCCTACAAGAAGTCCGCTCGCGTCGTCGGCGACGTTATCGGTAAGTACCACCCGCATGGCGACGCCTCGGTCTACGACGCGATGGTGCGTCTCGCGCAGGATTTCTCGCTGCGCTATCCGCTGGTGCAGGGCCAGGGCAACTTCGGCAACATCGACGGCGATAATGCGGCGGCCTACCGCTACACCGAAGCGCGCCTGACCAAGACCGCGATCCAGCTCATGGCCGGGCTGGACGAGGGCACTGTCGATTTCATCCCGACCTACAATGGCGAGGAAAGCGAGCCGGACATCTTCCCCGGTATCTTCCCGAACCTGCTGGCGAATGGCGCGACCGGCATCGCGGTGGGCATGGCGACGTCGATCCCCAGCCACAACGTCGCCGAGATCATCGACGCCACGCTGCTGCTGATCGACAATCCCCATGCCGAGCACGCGCAGTTGATGGAGGTCTTCAAAGGCCCTGACTTCGCGACCGGCGGCCTCGTGGTGGACAGCCCCGAGGCGATCAGCCATGCTTACGAGACCGGCAAGGGCGGTTTCCGCGTGCGCGCGCGCTTCTCGACTGGACGCGGTGCCGACGGAGCGTGGGAAGAGACCGGCATCGAGAAGCTGGGCTCGGGCCAGTGGCAACTGGTCGTTACCGAAATTCCCTACATGCTGCCCAAGGGCAAGCTGATCGAGCAGATCGCCGCACTGATCGGCGACCGCAAGCTGCCTATCCTCGAGGACATCCGCGACGAGAGTGACGAGGAAATCCGCCTCGTCCTGGTGCCCAAGAGCCGCAACGTCGATCCGGAATTGCTGAAGGAAAGCCTTTACAAGCTGACCGACCTTGAAAGCCGGTTCAGTCTCAACCTCAACGTGCTCGATTCTCACCGCACACCGGGCGTTCTGGGGCTCAAGCTGCTGCTGTCGGAGTGGGTCTATAGCCAGATCGACATCCTGCTGCGCCGCACCCGGCACCGGCTTGAGAAGATCGCCTCGCGCCTCGAACTGGTGGCGGGCTACATCATCGCCTACCTCAACCTCGACCGGATCATTGAGATCATCCGCACCGAGGACGAGCCCAAGCCGGTGATGATCGCCGAGTTCGAACTGACCGACCGCCAGGCCGAAGCCATCCTCAACATGCGTCTGCGCAGCTTGCGCAAGCTGGAAGAGATGGAACTGCGCAAGGAGCACGAGGAACTGCTGAAGGAGCAGGACGATCTCAACAAGCTGCTCGAAAGCCCGGCCCGCCAGCGCACCCGCATCAAGCGCGACCTCACCAACTTGCGCAAGGACTATGCCGAGGACACCGCGCTTGGCCGTCGCCGCACCACGATCGCACAGGCGACCAAGACCGTCGAGTTCTCCATGGACGCGATGATCGAGAAGGAGCCGGTCACGGTGATCCTTTCCGCGCGTGGCTGGATCAGAGCGGCAAGGGGCCATGTGGCTCTGGATGGCGACTTCAAGTTCAAGGAGGGTGATGGCCCGGCCTTCGCGTTCCATGCGCAGACCACCGACAAGATCCTGATCGCGCTGGACAACGGCCGTTTCTACACGCTCGGCGCTGACAAGCTGCCCGGAGCGCGCGGCTTCGGCGAGCCGATCCGCACCATGGTCGATATCGACGCCGAGGCGCACATCATCGAGGCAATTGTCTACAAGCCCAAGGCGCAACTGCTGCTGGCTTCCAACATCGGACGCGGCTTCGCGGCGGAGATGGACGAACTGCTCGCCGAAACCCGCAAGGGTCGCGCGGTCATGTCTACCAAGCCCGGCGTCACGCTGACGACCGTGCGCGAGATTCCGGCCGAGCACGATCACGTCGCAGTTGTCGGCGACAACCGCAAGTTGGTGATCTTCAGCCTTGAGGAATTGCCGGTCATGGCAAAGGGGCAGGGGGTCACTCTCCAGCGCTACCGCGATGGCGGCATGGCCGATGTAACGACGCTCAAGCTGGAGGATGGGCTCTCTTGGACGATGGGCGGCGAAAGCGGCCGTACGCGCACCGAGAAGGACATGGCGCTCTGGAAGGTCGCGCGCGGTGCGGCCGGGCGCTTGCCGCCGAACGGGTTCCCGCGGGACAACAAGTTCCAAGGGTAGTCGTAGAGCTGGGCATGATTTGAAAACAGGTCGTCATTCCCGCGAAAGCGGGAACCCATCTCCTTACAGTGCCGATTGCGCCGACATCAGATGGGTCCCCGCCTCCGCGGGGATGACGAGGATAAACTCGCTGTCGGAGTTAGTCGCAGCGAGGAGGAGCTCAGGCCTCGGTTTTCTCCGCTTGCGGATGATGCGGCACCAGGATCAGCGTCCTGCCCTCCACCCGCCAACTGGCGAGCCGCGACAGCAGGTTCATGCCGATGACATTGGCGTCGCCGAGCCCCGGCGCGACCACTGCATCGATCTCGCGCGCGACGACATTGCCCATCCGCAATTCGTCGATCACCGCCAGTTGCGCCTCCACCGTGCCATTGGCCGTGCGCATCAGCACCGAGCGATTGAGCGGATTGGCCTTGAGCCCTGCTTCCTGCGCCGTCGCGGGGGATATCGCGGTCAGTGTGGCGCCGGTATCGACGAGGAAATCGCGCTTCACACCGTTGACCGTGGCGCTGATCCAGAAGTGGCCGTCGGGCTGCATCGGCACGCGCGTCTCCCCGCCCGCGACGTTCTGGCGCTCGATGCCGAGTTGGGGCAGCGCGAAGTCTGCACCCGTGGTCAGGCGTGTCACCTGAGCGATCGTCAGCAGCATCGCGGCCAGCAGGCCGAGATTGCCCACCCCGCGCAGCAAGCCGCCCAGCAACGGAAGCGCGCGTCGCAGCATTCCCCCGACCACGCTTGCGACGATGCCTGCAAAGGCGAGCGCCAGCAACGGCTGTCCGGCAAGGAATTTCAGGATTTCGGCAATGTCCATTACGGCAGCTCTATCACACGGCGGCTTTCGCGACGCTGACTGTCACTTGGGTTTTGGCGTCAGGATGAGCCGCCGACCCTCAACCCGCCACGCGGCCAGCTGCGACAGCAGATTCATGCCGATGACGTTGGTGTCGACTTCGGTGTCGGGGCCGATGGCAACCGTCAGGGCGTTCGCTTCGATGCCGCCGAAACGCAGGACGTCGGCCGTACCCCGCCGCGCGACGATCGAGCCGTTGGCGGTTTCGAGTATCATGCCACGATCCTCGGGATCGGGCTGGATACCGACCCGATCGGCCACGCGCTGCGAGATGCCGGTGTAAGTCGCGCCGGTGTCGATCAGGAATTCGACCGGCTCGCCGTTCAGTTGCGCCTCGACCCAGAAATGCCCGTCCGCGCGCATGGCGATGACGGTTTCTTTGCCCACGATCTCGGCCGGGCGGGTGGCGTCCAGCCAGAGCGCCGCCTCCGACCGCCCGTTGTGTCCGGCCAGTTCGGCCACGGTCAGCAGCAGGGCGGCGATCAGGCCGAGATAAGCGCAGTTGCGCATCACGTGCCCGAGGCGGGGATTACCCGCAGCGACCATCCCGGCTGCCACTGCCAGCAGGATCGCCGCGATCGTCAACGAAAGCAGCGGCTGCCCGATCAGGAAGCTAACGAGATCAGGAAGGTTCACGCTCGCGGTTCCGCCAGGACTTGGTCGAGCAGCGCATCGACGCGCTCACCCTCGGGGAAGCCCTCGGCGATCCAGCGATCCTCGACCCGGCGCAGGATGCGCGCCACGTCAGGCCCCGCGCCTACCCCGCGCGCGACGATCTGGCCGCCCTTGAGCGGCATCGTCGGCACGTCCCAACCCGTGAGCGGGGATACGTCCGCCCCGGCGATCAGCAATCGATCGAGCGCTGCCTCGCGGCCCAGGCGGTAGGCGAGAGCACGCGGTTCAGAAGGTGATGCTTCGCGCGCGGCGGCAAGCGAAAGGCGCTTCTTCTGCGCTGCGGAGAGGCGAAAGCGCGCGGCGACATGTTCGGCCAATGCCGGTTGCGCGGGCAGTAGCGCCGCCAGCCGACGGATCGCCTCGGGTGCGTTGCCTTGCGCCCGCTCGACCGCGACAAGCGCGGCAAGGGCTTCAGGATCGGCTTCGGGCAGGATGACCTGAAGCACGCCGAGTTCGTACATCCGCTGCACGGTCGGCGCCGGGTCGGGGAGGCCGAGCAGGTTCATCGTCTCCATGCCGACCCGCTCGCGCGAGAGGCCCTTGAGCGTCGCGGCCAGTTCCGAACAGGCGGCTTCCGCCTCGGCATCGGCGGGCGTGGAGCCGAAGCGAGCCTGAAAGCGGAAATAGCGCAAGATGCGTAAGTGATCCTCGCGGATGCGCTCGCGCGCGTCGCCGATGAAGCGGACGCGGCGGATCGATAGGTCGGTGAGGCCGTCGAACCAGTCGTGGACCTCGCCGCTGCGCGGATCGGCGTAGAGCGCATTGATCGTGAAGTCGCGCCGTGCCGCATCCTCGCGCCAGTCCTGCGCGAAGGCGACCGTCGCGCGGCGTCCGTCGGTGGAGACGTCGTGGCGCAAGGTGGTGATCTCCACCGGGCCGAGGGGAAGAACGGCAGTGACGGTGCCGTGCTCGATACCGGTGGGGACGTTGCGGATGCCGGCGGTATTCAGCCGCTCGATCACCGCTTCGGGCAAGAGCACCGTCGCCATGTCGACGTCCTTGACCGACAGACCCAGCAATGTATCGCGCACGGCTCCGCCGACATAGCGGGCATTGCCTTCTCCCAGCACGGCGACGAGCCCGGCGAGGTCTTCGCGGTGCATCCAGGGCGCATTTAGAATCTCAGGCATTCGATTGTCTTTCGAGCCAGTTCAGGCGACCGGCAAGGTTGTGGAGGATCGCGCCGGTGACGCCCCAGATGACGTGGTCCTGGCGGCAGTCGTTCCAGACGATCTCGATGAAGCTGTGGCGTCGGCCTTCAAACTCGATGTTGCGGGTAGCCTGGTTGGCGGGGTCGAGCACGAAGTCGACTGGCACTTCGAACCACTGTGCCACTTCGGCGGGATTGGGCCGGATTTCGAGGTCTGGCGGAACGATGCCGACGACGGGCGTGATCTCGTACCCGCTGCCGGTGCGGTAGACGTCGCTGGTGCCGATGACGCGCACGTCGCCCATGCGGATGCCGAGTTCCTCGTTCGCTTCGCGCAGGGCTGCTTCGACCGCGTCCTCGCCTGGGTCGAGGCGGCCGCCGGGAAAGGCGATCTGGCCGGGGTGTGCGCGCATGGTGGACGGACGGTGCAGCAATAGCATGCCGGGGCGCTCGCGCTCGGTGATGGCGACGAGCACGGCTGCAGGCTTGAAGCTGGCAATGTCGTGGATGCGCGGATCGCTCCACAGACGCGGCGGCGTGGCGGCGTGACCCGCCTTCAGGCGGCGCGAAACCTGGTCGAAGAGTGAGCTCATGCGGGAACCAGCGAGAAGCGGGCGCCCTGGCTGGTCACGGAAAGATCGTCGCTTTCCAGGGCGATCTCGATCAGTTGCGCGTAAGTGCTGCGGTTGAGGCGGGCGCGGGTGCCGTGACGGACGGCGACGTAGATAGCCGGCGTCTCGGCATTGCCTTCGACGGTGACCGGATGCTCGGGCCCGGCCATGACCAGATCGTCGGTATTGAGCCGGAAGACGAGAGTGTCGGCATCACGCTTGACGTCGACGGCGATGAATGCTGCATCCTCGACCGCGATCGAGAGTTTCTGGGCGGGCGTGACCAGCCAGTGCCGCCCTTCTTCATCGGAAGTCAGCAGCGAAGCGAAGGCGCGCACCATGGCCGGGCGGCGGATCTCGCCATCCTGATGGAACCAGCGCCCATCGGCGGCGATGCGCATCTCGCTGTCGCCGGTTTCGGCGCCAGTCTCGGCAATCGACCACTGATCGACCGGTGGAAGTTTGCGCGCGGCGACAAGCCCGGCCACTTGGTCGAGGCTCAGCGCAGCAAGTTCGGGGGGCGGTTCGTAAGGCATCGTCTCGCGATGCCAGATAGGGTCTCGCGCGCCAAGGTCCAGTGTGGTTAGCGGTGCGGCAAGCGGTGCTTCAGCGCAGCCACGGCCCCAGCATGCCGCGCTCCGGAAGTACCGCGATGTTGGCGCAACGTAACAGCAGACGGCGGCGCTCGAACGGGCCGGGCAGATCCCAGCCCTCGGTGCCCTCGTTGGAAAAGCCCCAGAAGCGGCCGTAATACTCGGGATCGCCGATCATGACCTGTGGCAGCGGCGCGCGGTCGTCGATGCTGGCCATGCTGGTCGACATCAACGCCTGCCCATAGCCCATGCCCTGATGACCGGGCATTACGGCGACCGGACCGACCATGATCATAGGGAAAGGGCGACCCTCCGGCGTATTGAGCGCGACCGGCCAACACTGGATCGTCCCGACCAGCATCTCATTGGCATCGAGTGCGGCGAAACTGAGAGCAGGCAGCCAGTCCGTACCTTCGCGGATCTTGTAGGCGGTGCGCTTGTGGCGCGCTGGCTCGAAGGCCGCATCAAGCAGGTCCTCGACGAGTACGGGATCGACGTTGTCGAGGGGAATGATCGTGGCGGCTTCGGACTGGATCTCTGTCATGGCGCGCGCGCGATAGGAGTGGCGCGCCGATTTGTCGATTCAATTTGCATTTCCGGACGCGGGAGTGAGGCGAAGCAGGTGGCCGCTTTCCGGCCCTTCGCCGTCCTCCAGGAGCCAGATCGCGTCGTCCGGTCCCTGCCGCACTTCGCGAATGCGGTTGTCCATGGGGTAGCGGGCCTCCTCGGTGGCGTTGTCGCCGTTGATTGATACGCGGACCACGCCCGCTGCAAGGCCAGCGATGATCGCCTGATCCTTCCACGCGGGGAAAAGATCGCCGCTGTAGAAGATGAAGTCGCCCGGCGCGATGACGGGGTTCCAACTGATGGCCGGCTTCGCGAGATCGGGACGGGTGGAATGGCGCGGGATCGGGCGGCCGTCATAATGGTCGCCATCCGAAACCAGCGGCCAGCCGTAATTGGCGCCCGGCTTGACGAGGTTCAGTTCGTCACCGCCTGCCGGGCCATGTTCGAGATCCCAGAGCTGACCTTTCGCGTCGAAAGCGAGGCCCAGGATGTTGCGATGACCGTAGGACCAGATCTGGTTGGTCGGCGCAGGCTTGTCCGCCCAGGGATTGCCGGGGGCAGGGGTGCCGTCCGGCAGCAGTCGTACGACCTTGCCGAGATTGGTGCCGAGATCCTGCGCAG
The DNA here is from genome assembly GCF_030209485.1 of Novosphingobium sp. fls2-241-R2A-195. NCBI lineage: Bacteria > Pseudomonadati > Pseudomonadota > Alphaproteobacteria > Sphingomonadales > Sphingomonadaceae > Novosphingobium > Novosphingobium sp. fls2-241-R2A-195. Next base: position 62,422 of record NZ_JARVRY010000007.1, on the reverse strand, counting down.
GCGTGAATTTCTGCCGCTCACCCGAGGCGACGAAAAGGTACTTGCCGTCGGGCGAGAAGCGCAATCGGTGCGAATAATGCCCGGTTCCGGGCACCTTGGGCGTCTGGCGCCAGATCACCGCGAGGTTTTCCAGCGCGCACTGCGTAGGTGTGCTGCAGACGAGGTTCGCCTTGCCAACCGCCGCGCCGCGCGTGTCGCCCGATCCGGACTCTGCCCAGCTGAGATAGACCACGCGTCGGTCGAGCGCGGTTCCCGCCTGGCCCGGAGCGAAGATGAAGTCGCCGAGGCCGCCTTGGCCGCCGTAGTCGACCTTGGGCATGCCGCTGACCTCGCCGATCCGGCCGTCCGGCGTGCGGATGCGGATCGTGCCTTTCTTCTCGGTGACGACGAGCGTTCCGCTGCCTTCGTCGAAAGCCATCGCCCAGGGTTCGTCGAACTGAGCGATGGTTTCGATCCTGAACGGCGCCGCTGCCTCGGCCTCCGGCGCATTTTCCCCGGTGGCGGCATTGCTGCAGCTTGCGAGTGTCAGCGCCAGCGGCGATAGGGCGAAAAGGAGACGTCTTGCGAACATGCCGAGCCCAATGCTTGCACCTTTCACGAGTTCCCCGAGCGTGCCTTCGGCAACGAAACGTTACGTGATAGGTGTCGACGAGGCCGGTCGCGGCCCGCTTGCAGGGCCGGTTGTCGCAGGCGCGGTCGTGCTGTGCAAGCCGCGTCCCTCCGGTCTGGACGATTCCAAGAAGCTTTCCGCGATGCGTCGCTCCGAACTGGAGGCAACCATCAAGCGCCGGTGCCGCTGGGCGGTCGGTGTGGTCGATGTGGAGGATATCGATCGCCTCAACATCTTCGGCGCGACGATGCTGGCGATGACGCGCGCGGTGGCGGCGCTATGTGCTACGCTCGGCGAGGAGCCGCACGAGGTGCTGGTGGACGGCAACATGACGCCGCATGGTCGCCGCGAGGAATGGCGCTGGAATGCCCGCGCGATCGTCGGCGGGGATGCGATCGAGCCTTGTATCTCGGCGGCATCGATCATCGCCAAGGAGCACCGGGACCGCCTGATGCGCGATCTTGCGCTGGTGCATCCGCATTACGGGTGGGAGCGCAATGCCGGTTACGGCACGCCGCAGCATCTTGCTGCACTGCGAGAGCATGGGCCCACCCCGCATCACCGGCGCAGCTTCGCGCCAGTGGCTCAACTCACGCTGCTTTAGGCTGCGAGCGCGAGGTCTTCGGACTTCGGTGCCTCGATCCTGGCTTCCGGAACGGCAGCGTCCTGCGCGGGCTTCTCGGCCAGACCAGCGACGTAGCGCTCGGCAAGGAGCACGTCGCGGCGATACGAGAAGTAGAGTGAGATAAGCGAAAACATCTGACGACCTTTATGGATATGTGCTTGCTGCGCTGCAGCATCGAGGGTCATTTGGGCTTCACGGCCGATTGCTGCAAATGCAACGTATCGGATGGGTGTTGCATAAAACTGCATTATCAATTCCGGGGTGTGACAAAAAGTTATCCACGAGTCGCGTCAGTCACACCCACTACATCTTGAGTCATGGCGATTCGGGGCGACTCAAGATGTAGTGCTGGATTCGTTTTGTTCCGCTTGGCTGAACACGTGAATCACAAGGATTCACCACGAGTCGCGGCTTGACGGCGAGTCTCGGATGAATCACTTAGGGGGTCATATCCACAGTTTATCTCATCGGAGCAGTCATGGGTCAGATCTTGGTCAAGGAACGCATTCGGGCACGGGCGCCTGCGCCCACCCCGAAGGAGCTGCTTCCGCTCGGCCGCATCCTGACCGGGGACTGCATCGAGGCGATGCGTACCATTCCCGACGCTTCGGTGGACATGGTCTTCGCCGATCCGCCGTACAACCTGCAGCTCGGCGGCGACCTCGCACGCCCGGACGGCAGCCACGTCGACGCGGTGACGAACGACTGGGACAAGTTTTCCAGCTTCGCGACCTATGACCAGTTCACCCGCGACTGGCTGACCGAGGCGCGCCGCGTGCTCAAGCCCGAGGGTTCGTTGTGGGTGATCGGGTCGTATCACAACATCTTCCGCCTCGGTGCGATCATGCAGGACATGGGGTTCTGGATCCTCAACGACATCGTGTGGCGCAAGGCGAACCCGATGCCCAACTTCAAGGGCACCCGCTTCACCAATGCGCACGAGACGCTGATCTGGGCGAGCATGGGCGAGAAGTCGAAGTACACCTTCAACTACCGCGCGATGAAGACGCTCAATGACGAACTGCAGATGCGCTCCGACTGGGTGCTGCCGATCTGCAACGGCGCCGAGCGTCTGAAGAAGGGCGGCCGCAAGGTCCATCCGACCCAGAAGCCGGAAGCGCTGCTCTACCGTGTGATGCTGGCGACGACCAACAAGGGCGACGTCGTGCTCGACCCTTTCTTCGGCACCGGCACCACGGGCGCCGTCGCCAAGCGCCTCGGCCGCGAGTGGATCGGCTGCGAGCGCGAGAGCGACTACCGCGAAGCCGCGCTGGAGCGCATCGAGATGGCGCTGCCGCTCGACGAGAGCGCGCTCAAGACCATGCAATCCAAACGCACCGCGCCCAAGGTGGCGTTCGGCACGCTGATCGAGACCGGCTGGATACAGCCGGGCACGGAGCTGTTCGACAAGAAGCGTCGCCACGTTGCATCGGTGCGTGCGGACGGCTCGCTGGTGTCGGGCGACCTCAACGGTTCGATCCACGGTGTCGGCAAGGACCTGCAGGGCGCGCCCTCGTGCAACGGCTGGACGTATTGGCACCTGGAGCACGAAGGCCAGATCAAGCCGATCGACGCGATCCGCCAGCTGTACCTGCTCGCGACGGAGCCGTGAGGTGGTGCAGCGCCTGGGTTGATGCCATCTACCCAGTATGACCGAGAACGTCGAAAATCTGCTACTCGAGCCGCTGAAGAAAATTCAGGCCGAACAATCGGTCGCGCGTGAGCGCGACCGGGAGATCATGACACGTCTCGGTTCGCTGGGATCGATGATTGCGCGTATCGGCGGTGATAGCGCTCATGGCTTATGAGGGGCAGATCGAGGACCGGCACGCACTCGACGCCTTGAAAGCGCGTGTCGAGCGTTTGGAACGGCGCCTCGAACTCGGGAACTGAGTTGGTTCCTTATCGTCGTGACCCGCGCTAAGGCGCGGTCATGACCCGCAAGCTCTATATCCGCCCGATCGCCCTCGCCGACAGCCCGCAGAGCGAGGAGGGCGAGGCCGTTCGTCTGGGCGGAGCGATGGTCTGGGCCAGCCGCTTCGCGCTGATCGTGCGGGAAGAAGACGGCAAGGTGGTCTCGCGTGAGCGCGTCTCCGCCGCGCAGATGCCCACCGTGCTGGCGGCGCTCCCCGCCGATCTCGGCGCCATGGCCGAGACGCAGTGGGCCGGTCTGCGCAAGGTCCATGCGCCGATCCAGTGCGGCGCGCGGACGATCCGGTTCGAGCAGCCGCAAGTCATGGGCATCCTCAACATGACGCCCGACAGCTTTTCCGACGGCGGCAAGTTCCTCGACGATCTCGAAATCGCTGCAGCCCACGCTGCGGCTATGCTGGAGGCGGGCGCAGCGATCATCGACCTCGGCGGCGAGTCCACCCGCCCCGGCGCGGCGGCGGTGTGGGAGGGTGACGAACTCAAGCGCGTCGTGCCGATGGTCGAGCGGCTTGCCGCGATGGGCGCGGCGATCAGCGTCGATACCCGCCGCCCCGCCGTGATGGAAGCGACGCTGGCGGCGGGCGCCCACATCATCAACGACGTTTCGGCGCTGCGCTACGATCCGCGCAGCCTGGAACTGGCGGCTGGGTCCGGCGCGCCGGTTGTGCTGATGCATGCACCGGGCAAGGCCGACGACCTGCACTCGAGCGCCGATTTCGACGACGTGGTGCTCGACGTTTTCGACTGGCTTGAGGCGCGGCGCGATGCCTGCCTTGCCGCGGGTATCGCGCGCGAGCGGATTATCCTCGACCCCGGCTTCGGATTCGGGCTCTCGCTGGCGCAGAACCTGGCGTTGTTCAATGCGCTGCCGCTGTTCCACGCGCTCGGCCAGCCGTTGCTGGTGGGGGTGAGCCGCAAGCGCATGATCGGAGCGCTATCCAACGAGGCTCCGGCGCATCAGCGGCTTGGCGGCTCGGTGGCGCTGGCGGTGAAGGCGATGGATGCCGGCGCGCATTTCCTGCGTGTCCACGACGTGTCCGACACGGTGCAGGCGGTGCGCGTTTGGCGGGGCCTGCGAGACGCGGCGCTGACGGACTTCTCGCAGTTGCCAATCTGAGCCCGCAATTTCTGCAGGTCGGATGAACCTCAGATTTCCGCCAGATTAACAGCGTCCGAAAGTTATGTGACCGGGGCATCACAACGGGCTGCTGCACTGCAAAACGTCGCGCCGCAGGCCCATTTCGTCCCTTCTCCGGAGGCCAATCGCGCTTCGGCCCGTTTGTCCCATCGAGCGTGAGGCAATTCCGCCTCGCGCATGGAAAGCGACAAAGGGGATTCACCCATGAAGCAGACCACCATCATTCGCGCCGCTGCCGTGGCGCTCGCCATCGTTCCTGTTTCTGCCATGGCTGTTGTGCCTGCAATGTACGAGGAGCGCGTCGCCCGCGTCGAGGAGAACCGGATCATCCAGTCTCCCATCGGCGGTATCGAGGGCAAGCACTGGTTCAACTACCGCGCCAACGTGAACGAGACCCAGAAGGAACTCGCCACCGATTTGCGTAAAGCCAGCGACATCGAGGACCAGCGCGACGCCTGGGAGGAGTATGGCAGCGAACTGCGCCATGAACGCGGCACCTATGCCAAGGCAATGGCGAAGCGCGGCTATCGCATCCCGTCGGTCATGATCGAGGGCCTCTGAGTTCTTCCGACAATTCCCCCGGACTATCAATCGGGGCCGCGCGTCCGGCGCGGCCCCGGTTCTCGTATCCGTCGATCTCGTCAGGCGACTTCCACCCGCAGCCGTTCGATGCGGGTGGTGCGCAGCTTCCAGCCCTCGTCGTCCCGCACGTAAGTTTCGTGGTAGCGTCCCCAGCCGGTCAACTGTGCAAAAGGGCCTCCCGGCGGCAGGAACAGGCGATCGGTAAAGGCCCATATGCCGCTAGCGGCGGTCTCGCTTTCAATCGTGATGTCGGGGTCGTGGCCCTGATGGACGGTCACCATGGCCGGTCCGGCTGATGCCGGCGCATCGGGCCAGCTGGAGCGGCTTTCCATTACCTTGTTCATCGCGGGCAAGTGGTCGATGCCGCTGACCGGGTCGGTGCAGCACCCGCGATAGTCGAGCATGCAGTCTTCTGCCAGGATCGAGCGGACGAGCGCAGAATTGCGATCGTCCACGCCGCGAAAATACCGGGCCTTCACTTGCCTGATCGCCTCGATCGCGGCGAGGCGTTCCATAGTATCCACGTCCATCTCTCCCACTTTCCTGTGCGGGAAGTCTGGGCGGGTCAGGCGGCGTTGTCGATGCCCAGCTCAGACAGCTTGCGGTAGAGGGTGGAGCGCCCGATGCCGAGGCGACGGGCTACTTCGGTCATGCGGCCACGGTAGAGACCGATGGCAAGGCGGATGACGTCGGCCTCGATCTCGTCCAGCGGTCGCAGGTTCCCGTCGGCGGTATAGAGCATAACGCCGGCGCTCTCCGGCATCTGCGGGGCTGTGGACAAACCTGTGCCCAATATGTTGAGAAGTTGCGGAAAATCTTCCGACGTCAGCGCATCACCGTCGCAAAACACGGCTGCGCGGAACAGTACTGCCTGCAACTGACGCACGTTGCCCGGCCAGCCGTAGGCGGCGAGCAACGAGAGCGCGCCGTCGGCGATGCCCAGTTCGCGAAGCCCCGGCTGCTCGCCTATCCGGGCGAGGAAGAAGCGGGTGAGCGCGGGAATATCGCCCGTACGCTCACGCAGGGGTGGCAGCAGCACTTTGGTGGGCGACAGGGCCGTCAGCAGTTCGGGCATGAAGTGGCCCTGGTCGGAAAGGTCCGCCAACGGGAGGTTGCTCGCGGCAATCAGGCGGACATCGACGCGGAACGAGTGGCGGGCACCGATCGGGCGACAGTCGCCCTTCTTCACCGCTTCGAGCAGGCGTTCCTGTACCGATTCGGGCAGCCGGTCGATCTCGTCGAGGGCGAGGGTGGCGCCGTCGCAATGCTGGAGCGCACCGATCTGGCGGTCGAACGCGCCGGGGAAGGCGCCCTTTTCATGGCCGAACAGGACCGACTCGATGGAGTTGGCAGGTACGCCGCCGATATTGATGATCCGCAGCGGCATGCGCGAGCGCGGCGAGGCGGCGTGCATCGCGCGGATCAGCATTTCCTTGCCCGATCCGCTCTCGCCCTCGATCAGCACCGGAGAATGGCCGCGCGCGGCCTTGGCGGCGACGGCCAGCGCCTTGCGGAAGTTGGGCGCCGCGCCGATCATCGATTCGAAATCGGGGTTGGACGGCATCTTCTCGGTCAGCGGTGCAAGCTCGTCGCGCGGTGCCTCGCGCGTCGTCGCAGAGCGCAGGGCGTGCATCAACCGGTCGGGCGCGACTGGCTTGACGAGGTAATCGGTCGCCCCGGCGCGCATCGCCTCCACCGCGAGCAGCGGCGACGTGCTGGCGGTCAGCATCAGGATCGGCAGTGCCGGGCGGCGGGCCTTAAGCTCGGAAATCAGCGCGCAGGCGTCGTCGCCGGGCACCCACTGGTCGAGGATGATCGCCGAAAGCTGCATGCCCTGCCGGGTGCCGAGCGTGGCGATCGCCGTCTCGGCATCGCGCACGATCAGGGTCCGCCACCCCTCGCGCGAGGCGAGCGCGGAGATCAGGCGGCTCTGGGCCGGCTCATCGTCGATGAGCATGAGGAGGCGCTGGTCAAGGTCCGCCATGGTGTCGTCGCTTCGTGTCGCCTCTTGGCTTTCTGGAACTTGAACCTACGGCAAACCGGTAAAGAGCGGATTAAGGCTGCGATTGGATCGCGCGGAACCGGACCTTCATGATCGGTTAGTGATGCCGTGATGGACCTTCTTCGCCCTTGAGCGGCAAGCCCGGCCCGGTTAGTGTCCGCGAGAAAGCAAACAGTTTTGGGGAAAAGAGACAATGGCTTCGGGTAACGACATCAAGGCCGCGACCGAGACCTACAACGGCTTCATCAAGGCTGCGACCTGGAGCACCGGGGTCATTATCGTCATTGCGGCCTTGGTCGTCGGTCTGATCGCCTCCTGAGCGGGGCGGCTGCTTGACGCTCCAGCGCCGCATCGCGGTCCTCGCCGAACGGGCGCCGGGTGAAACGCGCGTTGCCGCCACGCCCGAGACGGTTCGCAAGCTCTCCGCTCTCGGTGCCGTGCTGGCAGTGGAGAGCGGGGCCGGACTGTCCGCCAGCATCTCCGACGAGGATTATCGCGCTGCCGGGGCCGAAGTCGGTCCCCTGGACGCAGTTCTGGCGAATGCGCAGATCGTCTTCGCGGTGCAGGGGCCTGATCCCGCGCTGCTGGGCGGCGTGGCTTCCGGGGCGTGGGTCGTCGCGATTATCGATCCGTTCGGTCAGCGTGCCCACGTGGATGGCTATGCCGCCGCCGGATTGGAGGCGTTGGCTATGGAGTTCATGCCGCGCATCACCCGCGCGCAGTCGATGGACGTGCTTTCCAGCCAGTCCAACCTTGCCGGCTACAAGGCGGTGCTGGTGGCGGCGGGTGCCTATGGCCGCGCCTTCCCGATGATGATGACCGCGGCAGGCACGGTTAGTGCGGCCAAGTGCTTCGTCATGGGTGTCGGTGTCGCGGGCCTACAGGCCATCGCCACCGCGCGCAGGCTGGGCGCACAGGTTTCCGCAACGGACGTGCGATCGGCCACCAAAGAACAGATCCAGTCACTTGGCGCCAAGCCGATCTTCGTCGAGAGCGTAGCCGGGATCGAGGGTGAGGGCTCGGGCGGCTACGCAGGCGAAATGAGCGAGGAATACCAGCGCGCGCAGGCGGAACTGGTCTCCGCGCACATCGCCAAACAGGACATCGTCATAACTACTGCACTGATTCCGGGCCGCGCGGCACCGCGCCTCGTGACCGACGCGCAGATCGCCTCGATGAAGCCGGGCAGCGTGATCTTCGACCTTGCCGCGCCGCAGGGCGGCAATGTCGAGGGGACTGTGCCGGACCAGGTGGTCGAGCGCCACGGAGTCAGGATCATCGGCTATTCAAACACGCCCGCGCATCTCCCGGCCGATGCTTCGGCACTCTATGCGCGCAACCTGTTCAACTTCGTCTCGGCCTTCTGGCACAAGGAACAGGGTGGTCCTGTGCTGGACGAGGAGATCGGCGAGGCCATTCGCCTGACACGCGGCGGGCAGGTGGTGCATCCGAGGTTGCAGGAACAGGGCGGCTAGCATGGATTTCGTCTCGATCCTCTCGATCTTCGTACTCGCCTGTTTCGTGGGCTACTATGTCGTGTGGTCGGTGACGCCAGCGCTGCATACGCCGCTGATGGCGGTGACCAACGCGATCTCTTCGGTGATCGTGGTCGGCGCGCTGGTGGCGAGCGCGGCTTCGGGATCGCCGGTCGGGAAATGGCTGGGGCTGGGTGCGGTCGTGCTGGCCAGCGTCAACATCTTCGGCGGCTTTGCGGTGACCGAACGCATGCTGGCCATGTACAAGAAGAAGGACCGCAAGTGATGGAGGCGCACTCCGTCAGTCCATGGGTCGCGGTCGCATACCTGATCGCCGGGGTCTGTTTCATCCTCGCGTTGCGGGGGCTGTCTTCGCCGGCTACGAGCCGCAGGGGCAACCGCTACGGGATGCTCGGCATGGGCATCGCCGTCGCGACAACGCTGGTCACGCACGAGATCGCCAGCTTGCCCGAAATCCTCGTCGCCATAGCGATCGGCGGCGGTGTCGGCTTCGTCATGGCGCGCCGAATCCAGATGACCGCGATGCCGCAACTGGTGGCCGCGTTTCACTCGCTAGTCGGGCTCGCCGCCGTGCTGGTGGCAGTGGCCGCGTTCCTCAATCCCGAGGCGTTCGGAATCCTTGGCGCCGATGGCAACATCATGCCCGTCAGCCGGCTGGAAATGGCGCTGGGCGTGGCCATCGGTGCGATCACGTTCTCCGGGTCGGTCATCGCCTTCGCCAAGCTCAACGGCAACATGAGCGGATCGCCGATCCTGTTGCCCGCGCGCCATGTCATCAATCTGGGTACCCTGGGCGCGATCCTCGTGTTGACGGCGCTTTTCGCGCACTCCGGTGCTGCAGGGCCGGGGGAGAACCCTCTGTTCTGGATCATCGTTGGGCTGGCCTTCGCGATCGGCTTCCTGCTCATCATCCCGATCGGCGGCGCCGACATGCCGGTCGTCGTCTCGATGCTCAACAGCTACTCGGGCTGGGCGGCGGCGGCGATGGGCTTCACCTTGCACAACACCGCGATGATCGTGACCGGCGCTCTGGTCGGTTCATCGGGCGCGATCCTGTCGTACATCATGTGCAAGGCGATGAACCGCAGTTTCCTGTCGGTCATCGCCGGAGGCTTCGGCGCGGAAGCAGGCGCGGGCGGCGGTGAGACGCAGGAGCAACGCCCATGGAAGCGCGGCTCGGCCGAGGATGCGGCGTTCCTCATGAAGGAGGCCGAGAATGTCATCATCATCCCCGGTTACGGCATGGCGGTGGCGCAGGCCCAGCACGTGCTGCGCGAGATGGCGGACCAGCTCAAGAAGCATGGTGTCGGCGTGAAGTACGCGATCCACCCGGTCGCCGGTCGCATGCCCGGGCACATGAACGTCCTGCTGGCCGAGGCGAACGTTCCCTACGACGAAGTCTTCGAGCTTGAGGACATAAACGGCGAGTTCGCGCAGTGCGACGTCGCCTTCATCATCGGCGCCAACGATGTGGTGAACCCGGCGGCAAAGACCGACAAGACCTCGCCAATCTACGGCATGCCGGTGTTCGACGTAGACAAGGCCAAGACGATCTTCTTCATCAAGCGCTCGATGGGCGGGCAGGGCTACGCTGGCGTCGACAACGACGTGTTCTACATGGACCAGACCATGATGCTCCTCGCGGACGCCAAGAAGATGGTCGAGGACATCAACAAGGCGCTGGCGGAGTAAGATCTGGATCGCTGGTGGGGTATTCGATGGAGCGGGGAAATGGCGGCAAGCGCTCCATGGCGTACGTTGCTCTTTGCCCACCCCGCTGCGACTAACTTTGCCTTCGGCTCAGTAAGTCTCGCTGCCCCTCCCGTAAGCGGGCGGGGAAAGCGGTGTTCGCCCTCCCGCTTGCGGGAGGACCGATAGGCTACGGGTGGGCACTGCGCAACGTCCGCTTCCGACCCATCTCTGACCTCATCTGCTGCATGTCAGGTGCAGGATATTTTCCCTGCAGGCACATCCTCGACAGTATACGGGGTGAGGGGTGGTAAAGCCCTGCCTTGCTTCTTCCTTGCATGGTGAGTGTTTCTCTACGGCCGTCCCCGGTGTAATGCCCGTCCCATGATCCGCCTCATCAAGACCGCCGCTTTCATCGCTGTCCTGTGCCTTGCCACGTGGTTCGGTGCCCATTGGTACGCCGAGTACCGCGTGCATACTGCCTTCGCCGAGGCGGGCCTGAGCGACCGGGCGGCCGCGTGCATGGGGCAGCGCCTCGTGCGCAAGCTCTCGCTTCGGCAAATCCAGAAGCTCACCGCGCTGCAGCATACGGCGCACACGCCGGAGGGGATGGTCGAGGCCGCGCGTCGGATCGACGATCCGCGTGTGGTCAAGGTGACGGCTACTTCGCTGCTCTTGTGCAGCACCGGCCTCTCCCGCTAGGGCACGCGGCGACAGTCCTGTCGTCGCCTTCCTCGCGGAGTTCCGTTTGACACTTGCTCCTTACGCCTCCGACCCGTCCCGTTCGCGCGGGCGCGAATTCTCGATCGAGAACGGCATCGCCCGGGGGGCACGCAGCCCTTACCAGCGCGACCGCGACCGGATCATCCATTCGATCGCGTTCCGTCGCCTGCGCTACAAGACGCAGGTGTTCGTCGCGCCCGACGGCGATCACTATCGCGTACGCCTGACCCACAGCCTCGAAGTGGCCCAGATCGCGCGCGTCATCGCGCGTATCCTCGGTCTCGACGAGGATTTAACGGAGGCACTGGCGCTGGCGCATGACATCGGCCATCCGCCGTTCGGCCATGCGGGCGAGGACGCGCTCGACGCTGCGCTTCACAAGGCCGGAGGGTTCGACCATAACGCCCATACCCTGCGCACGCTGATGCGGCTCGACAGTCCGTACTGCGAGCACGACGGCCTCAACCTGACTTGGGAGACGCTGGAGGGCTTGGCGAAGCACAATGGTCCGGTGGCTTCGCCGACATGGGCGCTGGCCGAACTCGACGCGGCGTATAATCTCGACCTTGGTACGCATGCGTCGCTGGAGGCGCAGGTTGCCGCGCTGTCCGACGACATCGCCTACGACAACCACGATATCGATGACGGCCTGCGGGCAGGGTTCCTCGATCTCGACGAACTGCTCGCGCATCCGTTCGTCGTCGATCACTGGAACGAGGTGGAGCGCCGCTATCCGGGCGTACCGCTCGACCGCCAGCTTGCCGAACTGATCCGCAGCCAGATCGGCGTCATGGTCAACGACCTCGTCGGGCAGACGCAGAAGAATCTCGTCGGCATCGGCAGCATCGATGAAGTCCGCGACGCGGGCAGGGCGCTGGTGGCCTTCTCGCCCGAGATGGCCGAGGGGGAGCGGGCCTTCAAGCGATTCATGTACGACAAGCTCTACTATCACCCCGAACAGCTCGATACGGCGAAGCGCGCGCGGGCGCTGCTGGCAGAACTCTATTCTGCCTATTCGCAGGAGACGGTGCTGATGGAGGAAAGCTGGATCGATACCATGCCGCGCTACGAGCCCGCACGCAGCCGCCACATCGCCGACTACATCGCGGGCATGACGGATCGCTTCGCCATCGCGCGCCACGCCGAGATCTACGGCCGCACGCCGGAAGGCCTGAGCAATGTGTAAGGCCTGAAAGTGACGCAGGGGGTGACACGGATCTGCCTGGTCGGGGCGACCGGGCTGGTCGGCTCCGCCTTGATGGCGGAGGCGGTGGGGCGCGAGGATGTTCGCATCATCGGGGTCGGGCGACGCGAGGCGGCGTTGCCACCCGGCGCGCGCATGGAGATGCTGGTCGGTGAGCCGATCGACTGGCCGGAACTGATCCGCGCGGCGCAGGCCGACGTGCTGGTCTGTGCGCTGGGAACGACCATCGCCGCGGCCGGCAGCCGGGAGCAGTTCCGCGCGATAGACCATGACCTCGTCCGCTTCACCGCGGAGGCCGCGCGATCGGCCGGAATCGAACACATGGTCGTGGTCTCCTCCGTCGAGGCGGATCGGGAGAGTCGCAATTTCTATCTCTCGGTAAAGGGGGAGACGGAGGAGGCGCTGGGCCGCGTCGGCTTCCGGCGGCTCGATGTGCTGCGCCCCAGCCTGCTGCGCGGCGAACGTGCCGAGCGCCGGCCGATGGAAGCGGGCTGGCAGATGGTCGCGCCGGTCGTCGATGTGCTGGTGCTGCACGGTTCGTGGCGCCGGTTTCGGTCCATCCGCGGACGCGATGTGGCGCGGGCGATCCTCGGCTTCGTGAGGGAACAGGCCGAGGGGCGCCATGTTCATGAGCACGATGCGCTGAAAGTGGCGGCGGGCCGAGCTTCCGGAAAAACATGGCCTCGCCGGGGAATAGTTCCCGAATTGACCAAACCTTGCGTTGACTTACACCGGCCTCTCACCCAAGGCTCAGCTCACTCGCTGACACGCGCGGGAGAGACCTCGGACCGATTCGTCGGGTAAGAGGCGCCGAAGGAGCAACCGCCCCGGAATCTCTCAGGCAAAAGGACCGCGCAGCGTCGACAGCGAGCCTCTGGAAAGTGCCCCGCCCATCCGGTCGTGGCCGCCGACGGTGTAACCCGGCCCATCCCATTGGGGATGACGCGGGGGAAGCTCTCAGGTTTCCGTGACAGAGGGGGCACCTTATTGGTGTACCATGTCTGCTCGCGGAGTCGTGTCTTGAGCGAATATCCTGTTTCCGATGACGATCTTGTCGAAGAGATCGTCACGCTGACCCTCCCGCTCGATGCATGGCATCGCGAGAAGGGCGGCCGTATGGTTGAGTTCGCCGGCTACTGGATGCCCGTCCAGTACGAGGGCATCATGGCCGAGCACCTCTGGACCCGCGAGAGTGCGGGCCTGTTCGACGTCAGCCATATGGGCCAGGTCTACATCTCCAGTGAACATGGTGTGACCGCTGAGGTGGAAGCCGCGGTGGAAGCCGCACTTCCCATCGATCTTGGCACGTTGAAGCTCGGCGCGCCGCGCTATTCGCTGCTTCTGGACGAGGACGGCGGCATTCTCGACGACCTGATGGTGACGCGCTGGGCGACCGGTTTCTATCTCGTAGTCAATGGCGCGACCAAGTGGGACGATATCGGTACTCTGCGCGAACTGCTGCCGGACGATGTGACGCTCAACCATCTCGACGAAAGTGCGCTGCTGGCGCTGCAGGGGCCTAAGGCTTTCGCTGCACTGGAGCGTCATGTCGAAGGCGACACGCCGCTTTCCGAACTAAAGTTCATGAAGGGGGCTGCGTTCAAGCTGGGCGGCGTCGATGCCTGGATCAGCCGTTCGGGCTACACCGGCGAGGACGGTTTCGAGATCGCCATTCCGGGCGAATCCGCGGCGATGGTCGCCGACCTGCTTTGCGGCGAGCCGGAAGTGAAGCCCATCGGTCTCGGCGCGCGCGACAGCCTGCGTCTGGAGGCGGGACTGCCGCTCTACGGCCATGACCTTTCGCCCGAAACCAGCGTCATCGACGCGGACCTCAAGTTCGCGGTCAACAAGCGCCGCCGCACCGAAGGCGGTTTCCCCGGTTCGGACCGCGTGCTGAAGGACTTCGCCGAGGGCACCGCGCGCAAGCGCATCGGTCTTATCGTCGAAGGCCGCATGGCCGCGCGTGAGGGCGCCAAGGTTTTCTCCGGCAATCAGGAAGTTGGTGTGGTGACTTCGGGTGGTTTCTCACCCTCGCTGCAGCAGCCGATCGCCATGGCTTACGTCGATATCGCCCTCACCGCAGAGGGCACCGCGCTTACCATCGAGATGCGGGGCAAGAAGCTCGACGGCAAGGTCGTGTCGATGCCCTTCGTCCCCCACCGCTATCACCGCTGAGGAGCTTTCCCATGACCCGCTATTTCTCCGAAGACCATGAGTGGATCGAAGTCGAAGGTGACCTCGGCACCGTCGGCATCACCGACTACGCGCAGGGCCAGCTTGGCGACATCACCTTCGTCGAAGTTCCCGCCGAAGGCGCCAGCGTCAGCAAGGGCGATTCCGTGTCGGTGGTCGATTCGGTGAAGGCCGCGTCTGACGTCTACACCCCGGTTTCCGGCACGATCGCCGCCGTCAACGAAGCGCTCGCCGACCAGCCGGAACTGGTGAACACCGAAGCCGAAACCGGCGGCTGGCTGTTCCGCGTGACCCTCTCCGACGCCGCCGAACTCGGCACGCTGATGGATGAGGCCGCGTACAAGAGCTACGTCGACAGCCTCTGATTTATTCCTCCCCGAGCTTGTCTCGGGGAGGGGGACCGCCCGCGAAGCGGGTGGTGGAGGGGGAATAGCCCCTCCGTCACCGACTGCGTCGGCGCCACCTCCCCGAGCAAGCTCTGGGAGGAATTAGAAAGACCCAGGAACCCGCCTCATGCGCTACCTTCCCCTGACCCCGGCCGACCGCGCCTCCATGCTGGAGACCATCGGCGCCGCCACGGTCGATGACCTGTTCGTCGATGTGCCCGCCGAGGCCCGCCTTTCCGGTCCCATCGAGGGCCTGCCCGCTCACGCCAGCGAAATGGCCGTCGAGCGCCACATGTCCGCGCTCGCGGCGAAGAACTTGAGCGCGGGGACCGCGCCGTTCTTCCTCGGCGCCGGTGCCTATCGCCACCACGTTCCCGCCTCGGTCGATCACCTGATCCAGCGCGGCGAGTTCCTGACCGCCTACACGCCCTACCAGCCGGAAATCGCGCAGGGCACGCTGCAGGTGCTGTTCGAGTTCCAGACGCAGGTGGCGCGCCTGTTCGGCACCGACATCGCCAATGCCTCGATGTACGACGGCTCGACCGCGTGCTGGGAAGCGATCCTGATGGCCGCGCGCATCACCCGTAAGGGCCGCAGCGTGCTGTCGGGCGGCCTGCACCCGCACTACGGCGAAGTCGTGCGCACCATGGCGAAGTTCACCAAGGACGACATCGTCAGCCTCGCCCCCGAACTGACCGCAGATCCCGATGACGCCGCCGTGATCGCGGCGATCGACGCGACGACCTCGTGCGTCGTCGTCCAGTACCCCGACGTCATGGGCCGCATCCCCGATCTCGCGGCGATTTCCGAGGCCGCGCATGCGGCGGGCGCGCTGGTCATCGCCGTCGTCACCGAGCCGGTGGCGCTGGGCCTGATCGAGGCGCCGGGCACGCTGGGCGCGGACATCGTCGTAGGCGAGGGCCAGTCGCTGGGCGTCGGCCTCCAGTTCGGCGGGCCTTACCTCGGCCTGTTCGGCTGCCGCGAGAAGTTCGTGCGCCAGATGCCGGGACGCCTTTGCGGCCAGACCGTCGACGCCGAGGGCAAGCGCGGCTTCGTGCTCACCCTCTCGACCCGCGAGCAGCACATCCGCCGCGAGAAGGCGACGAGCAATATCTGCACCAATTCAGGGCTTTGCGCACTGGCCTTCAGTATTCACCTGACCCTTCTGGGTGGTGAGGGCCTGGCTCGTCTCGCCGCCGTGAACCATGCCCGCGCGCAGCAGACCTTCGAGCGTCTGGCCAAGGTTCCGGGCGTCACGATCCTCAACACTGCTTACTTCAACGAGGCGACGGTGATCCTGCCGCGCGACGCGCGCGAAGTGGTGCGCGAACTTGCGGACAACCAGGTGCTGGGCGGTGTGTCGCTGGGTCGCCTGTTCCCGGTCGCCGACGGCTTGCACAACGGGCTCCTGGTCGCCGCGACCGAAACCACCACCGACGAAGACATCGAGGCTTTCGCCACCGCGCTGGAAGCCGTTCTTGCAGGAGCGAGCGCATGAACGCCCCCAACGCATCCGGCTGGCGCCCCTCCATGGGTGAGGCTGGAGAAGCAAAGTTCGCAACCTCTTCAGGCGATTACGGCCTGATGCTCGAAGAGGCGCTGAGCTTCGAGCTGGGCAGCGCCGACAAGTGTGGCGTTGATATCGACGAGCCGAGCCGTGCCCCCGCTGCGGGCCTGAGCAAGTTCCTGCGCAAGTCCACGCCCGCGCTCCCGGGGCTGACCGAGCCGGAGACGGTGCGCCACTACACTCGCCTGTCGCGCCAGAACTACGCGATCGACCTCGGGCCGTTCCCGCTCGGCTCCTGCACGATGAAGCACAACCCGCGCCTGAACGAGAAGATGGCGCGCTTGCCGGGCTTCGCTGACGTTCACCCGATGCAGCCGCAGACGACGGTGCAGGGCGCGCTGGAAGTCATCGAGCAGCTGGCCGACTGGCTCATCACGCTGACCGGCATGGCCTCGGTGGCGATGAGCCCCAAGGCGGGTGCGCATGGCGAGCTGTGCGGGCTGCTCTGCATCCGCGCCGCTCTGGACGCGCGCGGCGAGACGCGCGACGTCGTGCTGGTGCCCGAGAGCGCCCATGGCACCAACCCCGCCACCGCCGCCTTCGCGGGCTTCAAGGTGGAATCGATCCCCGCGACCCCGGCGGGCCGCGTGGACGTGGCGGCGCTCAAGGCCAAGCTCGGCCCCAACGTCGCGGGCGTGATGATTACCAACCCGAACACCTGCGGCCTGTTCGAGCCCGACATGCGCGAGATCGCCGATGCGGTCCACGCGGCGGGCGGCTACGTCTATTGCGACGGCGCGAACTTCAACGCCATCGTCGGAAAGGTGCGCCCGGGCGACCTTGGCGTCGATGCCATGCACATCAACCTGCACAAGACCTTCTCCACCCCGCATGGCGGCGGTGGTCCGGGTGCCGGTCCGGTGGTGCTGTCCGAAGCGCTGGCGCCTTTCGCGCCGCTGCCCTTCGTGACGCGCGGGGCTGATGGCTCGATCCACCTCGTCGAGGAGGAGAACGCCGCCGAGGGCCATGCACAGGCATTCGGCCGCATGGTCGCCTTCCACGGCCAGATGGGCATGTTCACCCGCGCGCTGACCTACATCCTCAGCCACGGCGCGGACGGTCTGCGCACGGTGGCCGAGGACGCGGTGCTCAACGCCAACTACGTGCTGCGTAGCTGCGAGGACCTGCTGCCCGCTCCGTTCGCCGACAGCGGCCCGTGCATGCACGAAGCGCTGTTCAGCGATGCCGGGCTTGCCGAGGGCTTCTCGACGCTCGACATCGCCAAGGGCCTGATCGACGAGGGCTTCCACCCGATGACGGTCTACTTCCCGCTGGTGGTCAAGGGCGCGATGCTGGTCGAGCCGACCGAGACCGAGAGCAAGGCGGGCCTCGACCGCTTCATCGCCTCGCTGCGCAGCCTTGCCGAGCGGGCTAAGGCGGGCGACGAGAGCCTGCACTCCGCGCCGCACTTCGCGCCGCGCAGGCGGCTTGACGAAACGCTCGCCGCGCGCAAGCCTGTGCTGGTGTGGCAGGGTGAACCCGGTGTTCCCGGCACGCCTTCGCTGAGCGAAATCGGAGGAAGCTGACGCATATGGGGGAAGGTGGACGCGGCCTCGTCACGTATCTGTCGCTGGCGATCTTCGTCGGCATCATGGCGCTGCGCATGATGCGGATGAAGAAGGCCCGGCCGCTGCGCCTTCCCCTCTTGTGGATCATGCCGGTGATCGTGGTGCTGGCGGTGTCGCTGGCGCTATGGGGCATGCCGCCGAGCGGGCTGGGCTGGCTATGCCTGGCGACCGGCGTGATCGTCGGCGGCGCAATCGGCGCGCAGCGGGCGCGGCTGATGCACCTGCATATCGACGGTGAGGGCGAGAAGGCGCGCGTGATGATGCGCCAGTCGCCGCTGGCGATCCTGCTGATCGTCGCGGTGTTCCTCGTGCGGCGGTTGCTGCTGCCGAGCGGGTTTCAGGGCGGCGGAATGCAGAACGCGGCACACCCCGGTCACCCGGTCGGCAACGCGCTATTGATGATGGACGCGACGCTGGGCTTTGCGCTCGGGATGATCGTGGCGCTGCGGCTCGTGCTGTGGCTGCGGGCGCGCGACATGGTGGCGAACCACGTCTTCGACGCCTGAGGCGCTCAGTTTATGGCGTTCGATCCGGCCTGACCGACCGACTCGATGTCGCGGCCCAGGCCCTTGACGGTGTTGCAGGCGGTGGCGGTGAAAAGTACGCCGCCAAGGATGATGGCGGCGAGAATCTTGCTGGTCATCGAACGCATTTTCCTTCGTTGTCGCCGGCGATTAGCGCAGGAAACGTGTCAGGAAAAGCGTTCGTGAGACGGATGCAGGCAGGCTCCGGTCGGTGGCTTGGAACCTGCCTGCAGAGCACGTTACTTGATGGCGTCTTCGCCGGCCTTGCCGACCGACTCCACGTCGCGGCCTGCACCCTTGACGGTGTTGCAAGCGGCGGCGGAGAAAACGATGCCGCCCGCGACGAGGGCGAGTACGAGCTTCTTGACCATTTTGGTGTTCCTTTTTCCGGTGCGACGGGTGCTGCCACGCCGCGCATCGGGGTGAACACACATAGGCAGGTCAGGTTCCCTGAGCAGCCTCTTCCGTAACGCTTTCGTCGATGGCTGAGGTGGGCGAGACACGCCGTGCGAGGAAATGCTCGCGCGAGGTGATGATCAGGCCAGCCGCGACGATGATCGGCGCGCCCAGCCACATCGCCGCCGAGGGCACATGTCCCCAGATCGTCCAGCCGTAGAGTGTAGCCCAGATCAGCGCGGTGTAGTCCATCACCACCACTGTCGCGACCTGCCCCAGGCGCAGGGCCGAGGTGATGAGGAACTGCGCCAGTGTCCCGGCAAGCCCGATTGCAACGAGCAGTAGCCATTCGTAAGTCCCGTGCGCCGTGCCATAGAGTGGCAGCAGGATCGCCGCGAACAGTGAGCCGTAGAAGGCGAACCAGAAGACGCAGGCGATCGGCGGCTCGGTGCGCGAGAGGTCGCGGATCTGGAAGCTGACCACGGCGACGATCAATCCCGCGCCAAGCCCCGCCGCCAGTCCGAGCGCGGGGACGGGCGCACCGCCGGGCTGTGCGATGACCAGAACGCCGACGAAGCCCAGCACCACCGCCGTCCAGCGCCACGGGCCGACCTTTTCGCGAAGGACCAGCGCGGTTATGATCACGGCGAACAGCGGCGTCGTGAACCCCAGCGTCGTGCCGACCGGCAAGGGCAGCAGCGTAGCGGCGCCGATGTTGCAGCAAAGACCGGCGGTGCCGCTCGTCGCGCGCATGGCGTGGCTGCTCATGCGGCGGGTGCGCAGGAGGCCGAGATTGCCGGTCGCCGCCAGCCAGCCGAGGATGATCGGCACCGCCATCGCCTGTCGCCAGAACACCAGTTCGGGCAGCGACACGCCCGCTTCGCTCGCCAGCTTCACCAGCATGAACATCGTCGAGAGCATCACCATCGCGGCAAGGCGCAGGGCGATGGCCAGCATCGGGCGGTCTTTGCGAATGGTGATGGAAGGTGCGGTCACGAAAGGGCGCTTTAACTCCGCCGCGCGCGAGGGCAAGGCGGGGCATGGACGATTCTCTGCATTGGATGACCATTTGCGGCAGCCTCGCCGCGCTGGCCGCGGTGATTGCCTGGCTGGGCGATCACCGGCGGCATCGCCGCAAGAATATCGAGCGGGTGGGTTTCATGCCGTGGACGCCCATCTTCTTCTTCTCGCTGATGGTGGCGGTGCTGCTGCTGGGCCTGTCGGCGCGGGAGTGGCTGGGCGGTTGATATTAGGCCGACTTGTTCGACAAACCTGAACAAGTGGATCGATTTTATCGGGCTGGCCGTAAGGGATCGGCAATGGGATCAACGCGCAAGCATTGACCTTTCCCGCCTTTCCTTTCGGAGAATTCGAATGAACCGCTATCTTGCATCGGCTCTGGCCGCTGCGTCTCTCGTCGTTGCCGCCCCGATCGTGGCGCAGCAGGCCGATACCAATGCCGCTGCCGTGCAGGCGGGCAACTATGCGCTCGACAGTGCGCACACGCTGGTGCGCTTCACCGTCGATCACTTCGGCATCAGTGAGTTCTTCGGTACCCTGCCGGGCGCGTCGGGTACGCTGTCGCTTGATCCGAAGAACCTGGCCTCGGCGAAGCTGGATGTTTCGGTTCCGGTGGCTTCCGTCTCCACCACCAACAAGACGCTCGATGAGGAACTGGTCGGTGCCGAATGGTTCGACGCCGCCCAGTACCCGACCATGCGCTTCGTTTCGACCAAAGTGGTGAAGACCGGCGCCAGCACCGCCGACGTCACCGGCAACCTGACCCTGCACGGCGTGACCAAGCCGGTGACGCTCAAGGCGAGCTTCAAGGCGGCCAACGTCAATCCGATGAAGAAGGTCTATACGCTCGGCTTCAACGCGGTGGGCACGATCAAGCGCACCGAGTTCGGCGTCACCAAGTATGCGCCGCTGGTCAGTGACGAGACGCAGATCGCCATCACCGCGGCGTTCGAGAAGCAGTAAGAGAGATAGGGGGGAGGAAAGGCACAACCCCAGATGCCTTTCCTTCCGTTCGTCATTGCGAGCGCAGCGAAGCAATCCAGGGCGGCTCTAAACTGCCCTGGATTGCTTCGCTGCGCTCGCAATGACGAGGGGGGGGGTGAAAGCGTGATGTCCCGCCACGCCCTTTCCTACATCCGCATCATCGCGTTTAACGTGGGGGATGAGCCATCCTCTCTCACGCGCCCGCCACATCCGTGTCCCCGCCTTCGCCCCCGTGCCCGTCCGTCCGCGCAAGGACGGGTGGACGCCCGCGCGGCAGGCCGCTTTCCTCGGCGCGCTGGCGCAGGGCGGCGGCGTGGAGGCCGCAGCGCGCCGCGTGGGGCTCTCGCGCGAGAGTGCTTATCGCCTGCGCACGAAGCCCGGCGCGGGCAGCTTCGCCGCTGCTTGGGACAAGGTGACAGGCAAGCCGCCGGTAAAGCGAAAGGTCACACCCGAGGAGCGCGCGGTGCGGGCTCGGTTCGGTCTGCTGAAGGTGCGGATGTACGGCGGTCGCCATGTGGCGACCGAACTAAAGCCCGATAATCGCGCGCTTTTGTCGTTCCTCGCGCAGCTTGATCGGGCAGGCGGCGGCGATGGCCCGGGCGCCTAAGGTGACAAGTGTTTCACTGCCTCGTTTGTGTAAACCCCGGCGTGATCCGCAAAGGTTCATGCCATCACAGGCAGGCTTCGAGATAGGCCTGGTCGAAGCCGAACTGGCGGGCCTTTTCCAGCGTGTAGGGACGCAGGCCCGAGGGGCGGAATTCGCCGATGATCTTGCCGTCGTCGGTCTCGTCCAGATACTCGAACTTGAACAGTTCCTGGGTGACGATGACGTCGCCTTCCATGCCGATCACCTCGGTGATGTTGGTGGTGCGGCGCGAACCGTCGCGCAGGCGCTTCACCTGAACGATGAGGTCGACCGACTCGGCGATCTGGCGGCTGATGGCTTCCTTGGGGATCTTGATGTCGCCCATCAGGATCATGTTCTCCATACGGCCCAGGCATTCGCGCGGGCTGTTGGCGTGGAGCGTGCACATCGAACCGTCGTGGCCGGTGTTCATGGCGGCAAGCAGGTCGAAACACTCGGCGCCGCGGATTTCGCCCAGGATGATGCGGTCAGGACGCATACGCAGGGCGTTCTTGACGAGGTCGCCGATGGTGATCGCGCCCTGGCCTTCGAGGTTGGGCGGGCGGGTTTCCAGCGGCAGCCAGTGCGGCTGCTGCAGGCGAAGTTCGGCCGCGTCCTCGATCGTCAGCACGCGCTCGCCCGGGTCGATCATCTTGGACAGGGCGTTGAGCATCGTCGTCTTGCCCGAACCCGTACCGCCCGAGATCACCACGTTCATGCGGCAGGCACCGGCGATCTTGAGCGCGGTTGCCATTTTCTCGCTCATCGAGCCGAAGCCCTGCAGCATGTCGATGGTGATCGGCTTCTCGGAGAACTTACGGATCGAGATCGCGGTGCCGCGCAGCGACAGCGGCGGCACGATCACGTTGACGCGGCTGCCGTCCTTGAGGCGGGCGTCGGCCAGCGGCGTGGTCTGGTCGACACGGCGGCCGACCTGGTTGACGATGCGCTGGGCGATCTGGAACAAGTGCTGCTCGTCGCGGAACTTGGTCGGGGCGAGCTGCAGCTTGCCCTTCTTTTCGATGTAGGTCTGGTTCGGGCCGTTGACCATGATATCGGAGATATCCGGGTCGTTGAGCAGTTCCTCCAGCGGCCCGAAGCCAAGCAGTTCGTCGATCAGCACCTTTTCCAGCGCGAACTGTTCGCGGCGGTTGAAGGTGATTTTCAGCTCGGCGAGGACCTCCATGATGATCGGACGGAATTCCTCCGACAGCTCATCCTTGGTCAGCGTCGCGGCGGCTTCGGGATCGACGCGCTCCAGCAGGCGCGGCAGAACCTGCTCCTTGATCTTGTGGATCGAGGCCTCGAAGCCGTTCTGCTCCGACTCTGCGTGGACGGCGTTGGCGCGATCGGCCAGACGCGACATGGCGTCGTCGCGCGACGGGATGAGCGAATCGCCGGACATGGACGGAAACTGGTCGCCAGGTACGGGAGCGGAGCCCGGAAGGGCAGTGGTTGCATCGCCTCCGCTCTTGAGCGGCTTGGCCACGCCGAAAGCAGGGCGCGCGCCCTGACCCATACCACCGATGCCGTTGCGCCGACCGAATGCCGTCATGAAACCGTCAACCTCAAGCGCCGCCCTTGGAAGGGGGCGATCCATGCCTAATTCCAGGCACTGTTAAGGTTGAAACTTTGATAACTTACTAATGCGCTGCACCGGAGGGCGAAGTGGACGATGACGATCGCACCTGCTGGCTGTGCACGCGGCCGCTGGGACACAAGGTGGAATGGCATCACCCGGTGCCGAAAAGCCGGGGAGGGCGCGAGACGGTGCCGCTTCATCCGATTTGTCACCGGACGATCCATGCGGCGCTGGGCAATGCGCAACTGGCGCGGATGAAGCCGGAAAGCGCGGAGCTTCTTAAGGTGGAGGAGATCGCGCGGTTCGTGCGCTGGGTGGCGGGAAAGCCGCCGGATTTCCATGCGCCGACGCGGCGGAGGCGGTGAGCCAAAGCAAAACGGGCGGGCGGCCTTTCGACCACCCGCCCGCCGCAAGGATTCGGATGAACCTTAGTTCTTGGTCTTGTCGACCAGGGCGTTGGCGCCGATCCAGGGCATCATGGCGCGCAGCTTGGCGCCGGTTTCCTCGATCGGGTGACGCTTGGCGGCAAGGCGCGACGCCTTCAGCTCGGGCTGGCCGGCGCGGTTGTCGAGCACGAAGTCCTTCACGAAGCGGCCCGACTGGATGTCTTCCAGAACGCGCTTCATTTCCTTCTTGGTCTCTTCGGTGATGATGCGTGGACCGGTCTTGATGTCACCGTATTCAGCGGTGTTCGAGATCGAATAGCGCATGTTGGCGATGCCGCCTTCATACATCAGGTCGACGATCAGCTTCAGCTCGTGGAGGCACTCGAAGTAGGCCATCTCGGGAGCGTAGCCGGCTTCCACCAGCGTCTCGAAACCGGCCTGGACCAGCGCGGTGGCGCCGCCGCAGAGCACGGCCTGCTCACCGAACAGGTCGGTTTCGCATTCCTCGCGGAAGTTGGTCTCGATGATGCCCGAACGGCCGCCGCCGACGCCCGAAGCATAGGCGAGGGCGATGTCCTGCGCGTTGCCGGTGGTGTCCTGGTGGATCGCGATGAGGCAGGGCACGCCGCCGCCGCGCTGGTATTCGCTGCGCACGGTGTGGCCCGGGCCCTTCGGCGCGATCAGGAACACGTCGATGTCGGTGCGCGGCTCGATCAGGCCGAAGTGGACGTTGAGGCCGTGAGCGAAGGCAAGCGCGGCGCCGGGCTTCAGGTTCTCATGGATGTCGGCGGCGTAGATAGCGGCCTGATGCTCGTCGGGGGCGAGGATCATGATGACGTCGGCCCATGCGGCGGCGTCCTTGTTCGACATGACCTTGAAGCCGGCGGCTTCGGCCTTCTTGGCGGTGGCCGAACCGTCACGCAGGGCGATGGCGACGTTCTTGACGCCCGAATCGCGCAGGTTCTGGGCGTGGGCGTGGCCCTGGCTGCCGTAACCCAGGATCGCGATGTTCTTCTCGGCGATCAGGTTGATGTCGCAATCGGCGTCGTAATAGACCTTCATCGTTCTTCCTTCCGTCATCCCGGCGGACCGGGACGGTTATTGTCCAAGCGCCGCCCGAACGGACCGACGCAATTTTGAAATTCAGGCTTCTTCAGGCCCACGGGCCATGGCAACGATGCCGGTGCGGCCGACCTCGACGAGGCCGAGGTCGCGCATCAGCGCCACGAAGCTGTCGATCTTGTCCGGGGCGCCGGTCATCTCGAAGATGAAGCTTTCGGTCGTGGTATCGACCGGGCGAGCACGGAACACATCGGCGATGCGCAGGGCCTCGACACGCTTCTCGCCGACGCCCGCGACCTTCACCAGCGCGAGTTCACGCGCCACATGCGGGCCGACTTCGGTGAGATCGACGACCTTGTGGACCGGAACGAGACGCTCGAGCTGCGCGTGGATCTGGTCGATCTGGCTGCGCGGGCCGTGCGTCACGATCGTGATCCGGCTCACCGAATGATTGTCGGTGATGTCGGCCACGGTGAGGCTGTCGATATTGTAGCCGCGTGCGGTGAACAGGCCGGCGATCTTGGCGAGAATGCCCGCCTCATTGTCGACCGTCACGGTCAGGACGTGCCGTTCCTCGGTTTCATGCTGGATGTGCATCATGGGTTCTCTCGTCCTCAGACCAGCGCTTTGGCTTCGTCGTCCATCGTGCCGGCAACGCTGTCGCCGTAGAGGATCATGTCGGTATGCGCGGCGCCCGAGGGGATCATCGGGAAGCAGTTGGTTTCCTTGTGGACCAGGCAGTCGACGATCACCGGACCGGGATGGTCGATCATCGCCTGGATGCCCGCGTCGAGCTCGCTCTCGTTCTCGATGCGGATGCCCTTCCAGCCGTAGGCTTCGGCAAGCTTCACGAAGTCGGGCAGGCTATCGGAGTAGGAATTCGAATAGCGGCTCTCGTACGTCAGTTCCTGCCACTGGCGGACCATGCCCATCCACTCGTTGTTGAGGATGAAGACCTTGACCGGCAGGCGGTACTGCGTGGCGGTGCCCAGTTCCTGAATGTTCATCTGGATCGAGGCGTCGCCCGCGATGTCGATGACGAGGCTGTCCGGGTTGCCGCACTGCGCGCCGATCGCTGCGGGCAGGCCGTAGCCCATTGTGCCCAGCCCGCCCGACGTCAGCCACTTGTTGGGCTTGAAGAACGGGAAGTACTGTGCCGCCCACATCTGGTGCTGTCCGACTTCGGTGGAGATCACCGGGTCCTTCGACTTGGTCAGCTCGTACAAGCGCTCGATCGCCAGCTGCGGCATGATCGCTTCCGCGTTGGCGGGGTAGGCGAGGCTCTTGCGCTCGCGCCAGCCGTCGATGCGGGCCTTCCAGCCGGTGAGATCCTGCCCCTTGCGGGTGCCCCACTCGGCCAGCATCTGGTCGAGGACGGTGGCGCAGTCACCGATGATCGGCAGGTCGACCGGCACCGTCTTGTTGATCGAGGCGCGGTCGATGTCGATGTGGATCTTTTCCGAATTCGGCGCGAAGGCGTCGAGGCGGCCGGTCACGCGGTCGTCGAAACGGGCGCCGATGCAGACGATCAGGTCGGCCTGGTTCATCGCCATGTTGGCCTCGAACGTGCCGTGCATGCCCAGCATGCCCAGCCAGTCGGCGTGGTCGGCCGGGAAGGCGCCGAGGCCCATCAGCGTCGAGGTGACGGCGGCTCCTGTCTTCGCCTGCAGTTCACGCAGCAGCGCGGTTGCGCGCGGGCCCGAATTGATGACGCCGCCGCCGGTGTAGAACACCGGCGCCTTGGCATTCGCCAGCATGGCGACCGCGCGGGCGATCTCGTCCGAGGTGCCTTCGGTGCGCGGGCTGTAGCGCTGCTTGCGCTGGATCGGGCCGTCGCTCCACGTCGCCATGGCGATCTGGACGTCCTTGGGAATGTCGATCAGCACCGGGCCGGGGCGGCCGGTGGTGGCGATCTGGAACGCCTCGTCGACGATCGCGGCAAGGTCGGCCGGGTCCTTCACCAGATAATTGTGCTTGGTGCAGTGGCGCGAGATGCCGACGGTGTCCGCTTCCTGGAACGCATCCGAGCCGATCAGCCCGGTCGGGACCTGGCCGGTGATGACGACCATCGGAATCGAATCCATGTAGGCGTCGGCGATGCCGGTGATCGCGTTGGTCGCGCCCGGGCCCGAGGTGACGAGCACGATGCCGGGCTTGCCGGTCGAGCGCGCATAACCTTCAGCGGCGTGCGCCGCACCGGCCTCATGACGGACGAGGATGTGGCGAAGTCGTTCGTCACCGAAGAGAGCGTCGTAGATCGGTAGCACGGCGCCGCCGGGATAGCCGAATACGAACTCGACCCCCTGCTTGACCAGGCTTTCGACCAGGATGCTCGCGCCGCTGCGCTCTTCACTCACAATACATTCCTTCATTAATTCGTTCGGGCGGGAGCACCGGCAATTCCGGCTGCCTCCCTAATGAATCCGACCCGGCACGTCGGCTTGGGCGTACCGGGTCGTCTCCTCTCCTCCCCGCATAACTTCCATCAGCGAGGTAGGATCGGCCTCTAGGCATGTGGATATGTCAGGTCAACCCGGAAAGCGCAATAAAATATCATTTATGGCATTTGAGTTGTAATTTTCACATTGCAAGCGATGCCAATCAGCGGGGGGCTGGTGCCTCAGCCACGTAAATTGGCGCTTGGCGTAGTTGCGCGTCGCCTGCGATCCGCGTTCGATCGCGGTTTGCAGCGGCCATTCGCCTTTGATGACGCCTGCGAGTTCCGGGACGCCGATGGCGCGCATCACCGCGAGGGCGGGGTCGAGATCGCGGGCGAGGAGTGCCTCCACTTCCGCCAGGGCCCCGCGTTCGACCATGCGCTCGAACCGCAGGTCGCAGCGCGCATAAAGCCACTGGCGCTCGGGCAGCAGGATCGCCGGGTGAAGCGCGACCGCGTGGCCGATGCCGCCTTCGGTCTGCGTCTGCCAGTGCGTGAGGCCGTGACCGGTGGAGCGCACGACCTCCAGCGCGCGTGCGACGCGCGTGGTATCTGCCGGGGAGAGGCGAGCGGCACGCTCGGGGTCTTCGACGAGGAGCGCGGCGTAGGCCTCGGCGACGGGCAGGGCGCGTACCGCCTCGCGGATGTCCGGATCGATCCCAGGGATCGGCGCGATCCCGTCGAGCAGGGTGCGGATATAAAGCCCGGTGCCGCCGACGAGGATCGGCACCGCGCCCTCGGCATGGACCTGCGCGATGGTCGCGGCTGCCGCGCGGGCCCAATCGGCGGCGGAGCAGCTTTGCGCGCCGTCCCAGGCACCGAACAGGCGGTGCTCGATGCCGCCCATGTCCGCTTCGGTCGGGCGCGCGCTCAGGAGCGTCAGGTCGGCGTAGACTTGCGAGCTGTCCGCGTTGACCACCACCGCGCGGCGGCCCCGACGTTCGAGTTCCTGTGCCAGGGCCACCGCACAATCGCTCTTGCCGCTGGCGGTCGGCCCTGCGATGAGCGCCAGCGGCGGCCGGTCTCCGGCTGAGATATCGTATGGCGCATCAAGGGAATTCGCAGTGCTCATTGCCCGGCTGATAGCAGAACCGGATCATCTTTCGACCAGTCTCGAAGCTGCGAAAGCGCAAATGGCTGAAGGCGGCGTGCGGATCGCGGATGCGACGATGCTCGATTTCTGCGGGCAGACGATGCAGATCGACTCGCCTGATGATGATGCCGAAGTCCTGCGCGCCGCGCTCGACGCGCATTTCGGCACGACTGACGGCCTCGTCACCGCCGATGAACCGGTGGTGCCCAAGGTGTTCATTTCCGACATGGATTCGACCATGATCGGGCAGGAATGCATCGACGAACTCGGCGATTTCGCAGGGTTGAAGGAGCGCATCGCCGACATCACAGAGCGCGCCATGCAGGGCGAACTCGACTTCGAGCAGGCGCTGCGCGAGCGTGTCGGGCTGCTGAAGGGGCTCTCCACCAGCGCCATCGACGAATGCCTCGCCACGCGAATCCGGCCGATGCCGGGTGCGAAAGTGCTGGTCGAGACGCTCAAGAAGCTGGGCTGCCGCACCGTGCTGGTGACCGGCGGTTTCCATCACTTCGCCGACCCCGTGGCAGAGATGCTGGGCTTCGAGCATGTCGTCGGCAACCGTCTCGAAGTTGCGGACGGCAAGCTGACCGGTGGCCTCGTCGGCGGGATCGTCGATTCGTCGGTGAAGCAGGCGACGCTGCTGGCCGAACTGGAAGCGCTCGGAAACGTGGGGGGCGAGGGTGTCACCAGCCTCGCCACGGGCGACGGTGCGAACGACATTCCGATGCTGGAGACGGCGACGTACGGCATCGCCTATCACGCCAAGCCCAAGGCGCGCGCGGCCTCGAACGGCTGGATCGATCGCGGCGACCTGACCAGCGTGCTGCGTCTGCTTGGCATCCCCGAGAAGGACTGGGTGCGCTAAAACTATCCCCTCGTCATTGCGAGCGAAGCGAAGCAATCCAGAGCGGCGCAAGACTGCCCTGGATTGCTTCGCTTCGCTCGCAATGACGAGAAGTTTGCGGGTTATCCCGCGCTGACTTCCAGCACTTCGATCGCCTCTTCCCGGCCGTTGAAGTCCACGAGATCGCCGACCTCCGCGCCCAGAAGCGCCTTGGCGAGCGGGGCGACGAATGCCAGCCGGTCGTGTGCCGGATCGGCCTCGTCATGGCCGACGATTACGATCTCGCGCGCCTTGCCGCCCAGCATGAAGCGCACGCGGCTGCCGAAGCGGACGATGCCGCCCTCCGGCACCGGCTGCACTTGCGCCGTGTCGAGCCGCGCCTGCCAGTAGCGCAGATCCCGTTTGGCGGAGTTCAGGGCGGTCTCCTCGGTCAGCGCGGCGATGTTCGCCTCCAGTTCCGCGATCTTCTCTGCGATCAGTTCACGGCCTCGCGCGGTAACGAGATTGGGGCCGGGTGGGATCGGCACCTCGAACTTGGGCTCCAAGTGCTCCTCGTCCCCGTCGCGCCGGAAGGCGACGCTCATTTCCCGCGACCCATCAGGGTTTCGAGTTCCTCGTGGACTTCCAGCCACTCGGTCTCGGCCAGTTCGAGGGCCTCTGCCGCCGTGCCGTGCAGCTTGCCCAGCGCGCCGACCGCGAGGCCCTTGAGATCGCCCTTCGCCGAGGCCGGATCGGCCAGCGCGTCGAGCAGGCTGTCGACGTGAGCCTGTGCGCGCTTCATGCGCGTCTCGGCCGCCGTCACCTTCTTGCGCAGCGCCTTCAGTTCCTCGCGCGCGATGGCGCCGCTCTTCTTGACCGGCGCATCGCCGCCCTTGGCCGAGACCGTCTCGACCTTGGGCTGGTTCCGGCCCAGCACGAAGTCGATGTAGTCCTCCATCGACCCATCGTAGTTCTCCGCCGTGCCGCCCTCGACCAGCACCAGCCGGTCGGCGGCCAGTTCGACCATGTGACGATCGTGGCTGACGAGGATCACCGCGCCCTCGAACGAATTGAGCGCCTGCACCAGCGCCTCGCGCGCATCGACGTCGAGGTGGTTGGTCGGCTCGTCGAGGATCAGCATGTGCGGCGCGTCGCGCGTCACCAGCGCCAGCGCCAGACGCGCGCGCTCACCGCCCGAAAGCGTGCCAGTCACCGCCGTCGCGCGGTTGCCGGAGAAGCCGAAGCGGCCGAGCTGCCCGCGCACCGCGAGCGGCGGCTTGCCCTCCATCGCGCGGGTCATCAGTTCCAGCGGGGTGGAATCGCCCGGCAGTTCCTCCACCTGATACTGCGTGAAGTAGCCGATGCGGATCTTGGGCGAGAAGGTGATCCCGCCTTCCATCGGCTCCAGCTGGCGGGCGAGCAGGCGCGCCAGCGTGGTCTTGCCGTTGCCGTTGCGGCCCAGCAGCGCGATGCGGTCCTCGGGATCGATGCGCAAATTGAGGCGGCGCAGGATCGGCTTGTCCTCGACGTAGCCTACGGCGGCGAGGTCCAGCGTGATCAGCGGCGGGCGCAGTTCGTCGGGGCTGGGGAAGTCGAAGCTGAGCGAGGCATCTTCGGCCATCGCCGCGATCGGCTGCATCTTCGCCAGCATCTTGGCGCGCGACTGCGCCTGCTTCGCGGTAGAGGCACGCGCCGAGTTGCGCGCGACGTAATCGGCCAGCTTCTTCTTCTGCGCTTCCTGGTTGGCGCGCGCGGCGGCGGCCTGGGCGGCGCGTTCGGCGCGGATGCGCTCAAAGCTGTCGTAGTCGCCGGGATAGAGCGTCAGCTTGCCCTGTTGCAGGTGCAGGATGTGGTCGACCACGGTGTTGAGCAGGTCGCGCTCGTGGCTGATGACCAGCAGCGTCTTGGGGTAGCTCTTGAGGAAGTTCTCCAGCCACAGCGTCGCTTCGAGGTCGAGGTGGTTCGACGGTTCGTCGAGCAGCATGACGTCGGGTTCGGAGAACAGCAGCGAGGCGAGCGCGACGCGCATCTTCCAGCCGCCCGAGAAACTGTCGAGGGGCCGCGCCTGCATCTCCTCGTCGAAGCCGAGGCCGACGAGGATGCGCGCCGCGCGGGCAGGGGCGGTATAGGCGTCGATCGCGATCAGCCGCTCGTGCACGTCGCCGAGGCGGTTCGGATCGGTGCACGTCTCAGCCTCGGCCAGAAGCGCGGTGCGCTCGGTGTCGGCTTCTACCACTGCCTCGAATGGGGTTCGGGTGCCGTTGGGTGCCTCCTGCGCAATGTAGCCGAGACGCGCACGGCGCGGCATCTCGACCGAACCGCCGTCGGGATCGAGTTCGCCGATGATCGTCTTCACCAGCGTGGACTTGCCGGCGCCGTTACGGCCGATCAGCCCGATCTTGCCGTTCTGCGGCAGCGTGGCCGACGCGCCGTCTAGGATGGTGCGGCCGCCAAGGCGCACGGTGATATCGCGAATGCTCAACATGGCGCGAGCGCCTAGCAGGCTTGGCGGGAAAGCGGAACAAGATCAACACAAGGAATCTGGGGCCATCGCCCCAGACCCCCATACTGTCGTCGTTGTGCGTGCAGCCTTGTCAGCCAAGATGACGCCGAAGGCTATTTTGTCTTCCATCTCACCGTCGGGCGTAAGGATGCGTCGCGCGTGACCTCGACGGTATACGGGGTGCAGGGGTGGTAAACCCCTGCGTCCGTTAGGCGCTCTTAACGTCGTCTAGTTAACACTTGACGCCTTGCGAAACTTATCAACACGAAAACTTTGCCCGCATGTTTCCAGCACTTCTCCTCCACCTGTCGCAAACGGCAGGAATCCTTTAGAGTTTGGGCTTGCAACCCCGAATCACATGTGATTCAAGCGACATATGCGGACCGTGCGACAGGACACCAACATAGCCAGAGAACGTCTCGTGAAGGGCCTTGCCCTCGCGCTGCTGTTGCTCATGGGTCTCTGGTGCGTCGCCGGACCCAGCGGCTTGCTTGCCTGGGGTGAGAACCAGCGTCTGCTCGATCAGCGCGAGAAGCAACTGGTCGATCTCAAGGTCGACCGTGATCATCTCAAGAACCGCGTCGCACTGCTCGATCCCAGGAAGATGGATCCCGACCTCGCGGGCGAACTGGTCCGCAGCAACCTGAACGTCGCGCGTCCCGACGAAATGGTGATGCAACTCCCCTGAGGTCTCGCGCGTTGCCTCTCGTTGGAGAGATGTCGCAATGCCGTTTTTTGCAAACCTCGTTGCAAAAAAGTCCACGTTCGGAGCCCGTTTTCGAGCCTGCGCGCTTTCGCTTTGGCTGCGTCCTTCCTATACCGCCCTCACTGAAACGATCGCACCAACGATGGGGAGCACCCGTTGCCCAAAGCAAAGACCCCGGCAGTAGAAACCGCTGCCGTAGAAGAGGATTTCGCGCTCCACAGCCTCCAGGAAGCCCTGGACGCGGACAAGCGCTACAAGCCTTCCAAGGAAGAGCTCCTGCATTTCTATGAGCAGATGCTGCTCATCCGCCGCTTCGAGGAAAAGGCCGGCCAGCTTTACGGCCTCGGCCTGATCGGCGGCTTCTGCCACCTTTACATCGGCCAGGAAGCTGTCGCCGTGGGCCTGCAGTCCGCGCTCGACAACGACAAGGACTCGGTGATCACCGGTTACCGCGATCATGGCCACATGCTCGCCTACGGCATCGATCCCAAGGTCATCATGGCCGAGCTGACCGGCCGCGAAGCCGGTATCTCGAAGGGCAAGGGCGGCTCGATGCACATGTTCTCCGTGGAGCATCGCTTCTACGGCGGCCACGGCATCGTCGGCGCGCAGGTCTCGCTTGGCGCGGGTCTGGCGTTCGCGCACAAGTACCGTGAAGACGGCGGTGTCGCGATGGCCTACTTCGGCGACGGCGCGGCGAACCAGGGCCAGGTCTACGAGAGCTTCAACATGGCGGCTCTCTGGAAGCTGCCGATCATCTTCGTGATCGAGAACAACGGCTATGCCATGGGCACCGCCGTGAAGCGCGGCTCGGCCGAGACGCACTTCCACCGCCGCGGCACCGCGTTCCGCATCCCCGGCATGTCGGTGGACGGCATGGACGTTCTCGAAGTCCGCAAGTCGGCCGAGATCGCGCTGGAGTACGTGCGTGCAGGCAACGGTCCGGTTCTCATGGAACTGAACACGTACCGCTATCGCGGCCACTCGATGTCGGACCCTGCGAAGTACCGCAGTCGCGAGGAAGTCCAGGGCGTGCGCGAAAAGCGCGACCCGATCGACCACGCCAAGACCGAACTGCTGGCCATGGGCGTGACCGAGGAAAGCCTCAAGGAAGTCGACAAGCGCATCCGCGCGCAGGTCGCTCAGTCCGCCGACTTCGCCGAGAACTCGCCGGAGCCCAGCGCCCCCGAACTGTATACCGACGTCCTGGTGGAGAGCTACTGAGATGGCGATCGAACTGAAGATGCCCGCTCTCTCCCCGACGATGGAAGAGGGCAAGCTGGCCAAGTGGCTGGTCAAGGAAGGCGACGAGGTTTCCTCGGGCACCATCCTTGCTGAAATCGAAACCGACAAGGCGACGATGGAATTCGAATCCATCGACGAAGGCACCGTCGGGAAGATCCTCGTGGCCGAAGGCACCGAGGGCGTGAAGGTCGGCACCGTGATCGCGATGCTGGCGGGCGAGGGCGAGGACGCCTCCGCCGTCGAAGCGCCCAAGGCTGAAGCCAAGGCCGAGGAAGCGCCGAAGTCGGAAGAGAAGAAGCCTGCAGAGAGCGGCACCGCCAATCTCGCCAGCGATCTCAAGACCGCCCGCGATCCGCAGCTGCCGCACGGCACCAACATGAAGACCTCGACCGTCCGCGACGCTCTGCGCGACGCCATGGCCGAGGAAATGCGCCGCGACAGCCGCGTCTTCGTGATGGGCGAGGAAGTCGCCGAGTACCAGGGCGCCTACAAGGTGACCCAGGG
Organism: Novosphingobium sp. fls2-241-R2A-195; assembly: GCF_030209485.1. Lineage (NCBI taxonomy): Bacteria > Pseudomonadati > Pseudomonadota > Alphaproteobacteria > Sphingomonadales > Sphingomonadaceae > Novosphingobium > Novosphingobium sp. fls2-241-R2A-195. Next base: position 28,817 of record NZ_JARVRY010000007.1, on the reverse strand, counting down.
CCTGCTCGAAGAGTTCGGTCCCACCCGCGTCATCGACACCCCGATCACCGAGTACGGCTTCGCCGGCATCGGCACCGGTGCGGCGATGGGCGGTCTGCGTCCGGTCATCGAGTTCATGACGTTCAACTTCGCCATGCAGGCGATCGACCACATCATCAACTCGGCCGCCAAGACCAACTACATGTCCGGCGGCCAGATGCGCTGCCCGATCGTGTTCCGTGGTCCCAACGGCGCGGCCTCGCGCGTGGGTGCGCAGCACTCGCAGAACTACGGTCCGTGGTACGCCAACGTCCCCGGCCTCGTGGTCATCGCGCCGTATGATGCTTCGGACGCCAAGGGCCTGCTCAAGGCGGCGATCCGTTCGGAAGACCCGGTCGTGTTCCTTGAGAACGAGTTGGTCTACGGCCGTTCGTTCGAACTGCCCGAGCTGGACGATCACGTCCTGCCGATCGGCAAGGCGCGGATCATGCGCGAAGGCAAGGACGTGACGATCGTGTCCTACTCGATCGGCGTCGGCCTCGCTCTCGAAGCAGCCGAGCGTCTGGCCGAAGAGGGCGTGGACGCCGAAGTCATCGATCTTCGCACCCTGCGCCCGCTCGACAAGGAAACGGTGCTCGCCAGCCTTGCCAAGACCAACCGCATGGTCGTGGCCGAGGAAGGCTTCCCGGTCTGCTCGATCGCCTCGGAAATCATCGCGATCTGCATGGAGGAAGGCTTCGACAACCTCGACGCGCCGGTCGTGCGCGTGTGCAACGAGGACGTGCCGCTGCCTTACGCCGCCAACCTCGAAAAGCTGGCGATCATCGACGCCGACCGCATCGTCGCGGCGGTGAAGAAGGTCACCTACAAGTAATCTCGCGGCCCTTCGGGGCTTGGGATGATGCGCGGGCGGCGGTGTTTCGGCACCGTCGCCCGTGTCGCGTTTGGGGTTTCGCCGCGCTCCGGCACCGACTAGGGAAACCGGGTGACCGACTCCCCAACTCCCACGATTTCCGCCTCCAACGAGGATATCCTCTTGCAGTCGCTGCCCACCGTGTCGCGCCTGGCGCTGGTCTATGCGCCGAAGTCCGCGCGTGAGCAGACGCTGGCGCTGCTGGCGCTCGATGCGCGCCTTGCCCATTTGCTGCGGCATTCGCGCGAGCCCATGATGGCGCAACTGCGTCTGGCATGGTGGCGCGAATCCCTTGGCCAGTCGGCCGAGAAGTGGCCCCACGGCGAGCCGCTGCTGGCGCTGCTGAAAAGCTGGAACGGCCATCACGGCAGTCTCGCCGCGCTCGTCGATGGTTGGGAAGCCATGACCGGGCCCGCGCCGCTTTCAGCCGAAGCGCTCGAGACCATGGCGCAGGGCAGGGGCGAGGCGTTCGCCGCGCTGGCCGACGCTCTCGGCCGGAGCCAGGAGCGCGAGGCCGCGCTGAAGCTGGGCCGCGCCTGGGCACTCAACGATCTGGCGATGCGGCTCGGCCATGCCAGCGAGCGTGAGACCGCGCGCGAACTTGCACGGGCGAGCAGCGGCGTTCGGGTCTCCCGCGCGTTGCGGCCGCTGATGGTGCTGCATGGCCTAGCCGCGCGGCGTCTCGCCAAGGGTGACGAATCCGGCGCGACTTCGCCCGCTGCCATGCTCAAGGCGATGCGGCTCGGGCTGCTGGGCTTCTGATTGCAGCGTTGTAATTTCCGCTCGCGCGCCGGGTGGTTCTAGGATCGCGGGGTCATGGATACCGCGCAATGAATCGCTTTCTGCTCGGCGGCCTCGCCGTTTTCGTACTCCTGGGCATCGGCCTGTTCTGGTGGCAGGGACACGCCGAAGTCGAGGCTGCCGCGCCTGCTGCCGCGCCGATGGCGACGGAGCCTGCCCCGCTGCCGAGCGCCGATGTGGGCGACATGGTCGGCCCCGAACTTCCCGAGGCGACCGAACTCAGCCGTGAGCAGCGCCGCTTCGGACGCTACGATCGCGACCGTGACGGACGGATTTCCCGCAACGAGATGCTATCGACGCGTTCTGACATTTTCCGCAAGCTCGACAAGGACGGCAACAATCTGCTGACGTTCGAGGAATGGGCCGTGGCAACCGTCGACAAGTTCGACGGGGCGGACGGGGACCGCGACGGCTATCTCACGCCCGCCGAATTCCGCAAGACGGCGCCGCCGCCCAAGCCGAAGCCGAAGCCGAAATGTTCGTGTTGATTTTTGCGGTAGGGTGGTGCCCACCCCGCTGGGACTAACTCGCTACGCTCGCAAGTCTCGCTGCCCCTCCCGTAAACGGGAGGGGGTAAGCGCAGGCCTCTCATTCCGCTCCCGCTTGCGGGAGGGGGCAGGGGTGGGCCACGCTAGCGTCAGACCGCCATGCTTTCCAGCCACGGCACGATTTCGGCCTTGGCGCGTTCGGTGTAGGCTTCCTTGCGCTGCTTCTTCTTCACGTCGTGCAGCGGCGGGAACAGGCCGAAGTTGACGTTCATCGGCTGATAGGTCTCGGCCTCGGCATCGCCGGTGATGTGCGAGAGCAGGGCGCCCATCGCGGTTGTGCGCGGCGGGGCCTGCCATTCGCGGCCCGCGAGGTCAGCCGAGGCCATCAGGCCCGCCATCAGGCCGACGGCGGCGCTCTCTACATAGCCTTCGCAGCCGGTGATCTGCCCGGCAAAGCGCACATTCGGCGCGGTCTTCAGGCGCAGGGTGCGGTCCAGCAGCACCGGCGAATTGAGGAAGGTGTTGCGATGCAGGCCGCCGAGCCGGGCGAACTCGGCGTTTTCGAGGCCGGGGATGGTGCGGAACAGGCGCACCTGCTCGGCGTGCTTCAGCTTGGTCTGGAAGCCGACCATGTTCCAGATCGTGCCGAGGTTGTTGTCCTGCCGCAGCTGCACCACGGCGTATGCCCAGCGGCCGTTCGGGTGCTCGGGGGTGGCCCAGTGCGGGTTGTCGAGGCCGACCGGCTTCATCGGACCGAAGCGCAAAGTGTCGATGCCGCGTTCGGCCATCACCTCGATGGGCATGCAGCCGTCGAAGTAGGGGGTGTTTGCCTCCCACTCCTTGAACGCGGTCTTCTCGCCTGCGACCAGACCGGCGTGGAAGGCCAGGTACTGCTCTTTGGTCATCGGGCAGTTGATGTAGTCCTTGGTCTCGCCCTTGTCCCAGCGCGAGGCCATCCAGCACACGTCCATGTCGATGGTGTCGCGGTAGACGATGGGGGCGATGGCGTCGAAGAACGCGAGGCTGTCGGCGCCGGTCGCCTTGCCGATCGAGCCGGCCAGCGCTTCGGCGGTCAGCGGGCCGGTGGCGACGATCACGGGGGCGTCGGCGGGCAGGGCGTCGATGCGTTCGCGCACGATCTCGACGTTTGGCAGGGCGGCAAGGCGCGCCTCGACTTCGGCGGAGAAGATCTCGCGGTCCACGGCCAGCGCCGATCCGGCGGGCACTTCGGCCTTTGCGGCGGCGCTCATGATGAGCGAATCGCACTGGCGCATTTCGTGATGGAGCAGGCCCACCGCGTTCTTCTCGTGATCGTCGGAACGGAACGAGTTCGAGCAGACCAGTTCGGCGAGGCCGTCGCCCTGATGGGCCGGGCTGCGTTCCCCGGTCCCGCGCATTTCCGAAAGGCGCACCTTGAAGCCCCGGCGGCCGAGCTGCCATGCCGCTTCGCTGCCGGCGAGGCCGCCGCCGATGATGTGGATCTGATGGGTCATGCTGGCCGCCTAGACCCTATCGCGGCGATGGAAAAGCCCTGCGGCATCTGTCATGGCAATGCGGCAACCCCAGGAGGATGAATGCCGCACCGCGCCCTGATCGAACGCCGTCCCTGGCTGCTGGCGAGCATCGTCCTCGCCGTGGCATGGGTATGGCTGCGCGGCAGCACCCTGCCGGGGCTCTACCTGATCGTGCTGAAGGGCGCGCCGCTGGGCTTGCTGGCGGTCTATGCGGTGCTGCGGCATCGGGGGAACGACACGCGCTCGCTGGCGGGGATGCTGGCGCTTGAGGCGGTCGGCTCGGCGCTGTGGTATGATGTCCCGGTGATCGGGTTGAACGCCATGCTGATCGCCTTCCTGATCGGCCTTTCGCTGTTCCTGATGCACCGCCGTGCGGTGATGGACGGCGGGCGCAAGGTGGCGGCGCTGGCGCTGACGCTGGGGACGCCGCTGCTGTGCTTCTTCGCGGCGGACCGTGCGGGCGTAGGCGTGCCGCTGTTTCTCGGCCTCGCCCTGGGCGGCATGGCGGCTTCGGCGTGGATCAGCACGTTCGCCCGCTCGCGCGTGGGTCTGGGCGCGGCGCTGATCGTGGCGGGGGTGGTGTTGGAGATCGCGGCCTCGGGCGGCAGCGCGCTGCTGGCAATGGTGGCCTGGCCGCTGTTCTATATCGGCAACCTGGTGCTGGCGACCGGGGTGACCGGCGAACTGCGCATGCGTGAGGAGAGGTTCTGAGCGGCGGCTACAGGAGAAGTTGGGGCGGCGGGTTTACGCCGTCATCCCAGCGAAGGCTGGGACCGCTGGCCGCATAAAGCCTAACCCTCGGCAAGGCGTCCTGACGATAGTTGGCCGTAACAGGCCAGCGGTCCAAGCTTTCGCTGGGATGACGATGTCGCACGTGCAGTTAGCGCACGCAAAGATACCCGCTGGCGAGTGCGGGCCGTTACGCCGGGGAAATCAACGCATCCGAAGGTAACATCGGGTCGGCGTCGGGAGCGTCCAAGCTGGGACGCGGGATTTTGTGTTCCGCAAGCTCGGGCGAACGACCGGGTAGCAGCGGGCAGCCCGGCTCGACCTGCATTCCATCGGAAAGTCCCATGTGGCCGTCGTTAGGGTTCGCATCGTTATCGGCCGATGGCTATCCGGGATGGTCATCCCAAGTCCTGCCGTGTGTCGCAGGAACGTATGGACGGCGTTTCCGATAGCGCAGGGACAGTCCGGGTCTTCGAACGGACGCGTGGTTTGCGCGATCGCGGCTGAAACCGCATCCCGGCCCACGATGCCGACCCGATACACCTCTCCGGCGTGATCATCGCCGGATCGGATGCTGGGTCATGCAACCTATTTGGTGATAAATGTCAAGATCGAAGGAGCCCGCCCGTCATCCCGGCGAAGGCCGGGATCGCTGGCCGTAAAAGCCCACCTCTCGCGAGAACGTCCTGACGCGCGCTATCGCCTCAAGAGCTGCCAGCGATCCCGGCCTTCGCCGGGATGACGGATCGGTCGTGATGACAGATCGGGTGCGATGACGATCAGCGTGGAAGCTGCAGCGCTCCGCCCGCATCGCGCTCGACCGGGCCGTGCACGATCACCGCCGATAGCGGCAGGTCGGCGTAGATGTGCGGGAAGAGCGCACCGCCGCGCGAAACTTCCCACTTCACCGTGTCGCCCAGCGCGGTCAGGTCCACGGCGGCGATATGCAGATCGTCCTGTCCGGCGAAGTGCTTGTCCAGCGTGCCCTGCGCCTGATCGGCGGTGGACATGTGAATGTAACCGTCGGCCAGATCGACTGGCGCTCCGGCGAAGGTCCCGTCGGCGAGCAGCCGGGAAAGCTGCTCGCCGTTCAGGATCTTGTAGGCGACCTTGTCGCTCACGCTTCGGCTTCCGGAGCCTCGGGAGCCGGAGAATCTGAAGTCGGAGCGTCCGTCACCGGGGCTTCGACCTCGGGTTCCTCGTCGAGCCGGACCGCGCTGACGACGTGCTCGTTTGCGGAGACGGTGAACAGGCGCACGCCAGCCGAACCGCGACCGATGACGCGCAGCGAATCGAGCGGCAGGCGGATCAGCTTGGCCTGGTCGGTGACCAGCATCAGCTGCTGGGCGCGGGTGGCCGGGAAGCTGGCGACGACCGGACCGTTGCGGCCGATGTTGTCGATATTGGTGATGCCCTGGCCGCCGCGACCGGTGCGGCGGTATTCATAGGCCGACGACAGCTTGCCGTAACCGTTGGCGCAGACCGTCAGGATGAATTCCTCGCGGCTTTCCAGTTCGGCCATGCGCTCTGCGGAGAGGGTGGATTCGCCCTCCTTGTCGCCCTTCCACGGGGCGAAGCGCAGATACTGCTCACGGTCTTCGGCATCGGTGCCGACGCGGTGGAGGATCGAGAGCGAGATGACCTCGTCGTCACCCTTCAGCGTCATGCCGCGCACGCCGGTGGACGTGCGGCTCGTGAATTCGCGCACGTCGTCGCCGGGGAAGCGGATCGCCTTGCCCTGGCGGGTGGCGAGCAGCACGTCGTCGCTGGCTTCCAGCAATGCCACGCCGATCAGGCGATCGTCGCTGCCTTCGTCGAAGCGCATCGCGAACTTGCCGTTGCTGGGGATGTTCGCAAAGGAATCCATGGAGTTGCGGCGCACGTTGCCCTTGGCGGTGGCGAACACCACCGACAGCGCGCTCCACTCCGTCTCATCCTCGGGCAGGGCGAGCACGGTCTGGATCGTCTCGTCCTTGTCGAGCGCCGGCAGCAGGTTGACGATCGGGCGTCCGCGCGTGGTCGGGCCGCCTTCGGGCAGCTTGTAGACCTTGAGGCGGTAGACCTTGCCTGCGGTGGAGAAGAACAGCACCGGGTTGTGGGTGGAAGTGACGAACATCGTCGTCACCGCATCCTCGTCCTTCGTGGCCATGCCGGCGCGGCCCTTGCCGCCGCGGTTCTGGGCGCGGAAGGCGGAGAGGGCGGTGCGCTTGATATAGCCGTCCATGGTCACCGTGACGACCATGTCCTCGCGCTCGATGAGGTCCTCGTCATCGATCCCGTCGAAGGCGGCGGTGATCTCGGACAGGCGCGGGGTGGCATAGGCGTCGCGCACGGCCTGCAGTTCCTCGCGCATGACGGCGTAGAGCTTCACGCGGTCGGCGAGGATGGCGAGGAATTCCTCGATGGCGATCGCGAGTTGCTTGAGTTCGTCGCCGATCTCGTCGCGGCCCAGCGCGGTCAGGCGGTGCAGGCGCAGGTCGAGGATCGCCTTCACCTGCACTTCGGACAGGCGGTAGATGCCGTCGGCGGCTTCGGCCTCGGGCTCGATCGCCTCGACCAGGCGGATGTACTGCGCGATGTCGCCGATCGGCCATTCCTTGGCGAGCAGCTTGGCGCGGGCGTCGGCCGGATTGGAGGCGCCGCGGATGATCTTCACCACCTCGTCCATGTTGGACACGGCGACGACGAGGCCGAGCAAGATGTGCGCCCGGTCGCGCGCCTTGTTCAGTTCGAACTTGGTGCGGCGGGTGATGACCTGCTCGCGGAACTGGATGAACGCCTGCAGGATGTCGCGCAGGGCCATGATCTCGGGGCGGCCACCGCGGATCGCCAGCATGTTCGCGGCGAAGTTCGACTGTGCCGGGGTGCTGCGCCACAGCTGGTTGAGCACGACTTCGGGCGAGGCGTCGCGCTTGAGGTCGATGACCACGCGCACGCCTTCGCGGTTGGATTCGTCGCGGATGTCGGAGACGCCCTCGATCCGCTTGTCCTTGGCGGCCTCGGCGATCTTCTCGACCAGATTGGACTTGCCGACCTGGTAGGGGATCGAGGTGAGGACGATCGAGCGCGAATCCTTGCGGCTGCCGCGCCCTTCCTCGACGTGGCTGCGGCAGCGCTGGATGATCGAGCCGCGCCCGGTGGTGGCGGCGAGCCGGGCGCCGTGCTGGCCCAGGATCAGCGGGGCGGTGGGGAAGTCCGGACCGGGGATGATCTGGAACAGTTCCTCGGACGTGATGCCGGGGTTTTCCATCATCGCGAAGCAACCGTCGATCACTTCGCCCAGGTTGTGCGGCGGGATGTTGGTCGCCATGCCGACCGCGATGCCGCCCGCGCCATTGACGAGGATGTTCGGGAAGCGCGCCGGAAGCACGGTCGGTTCCTGACGCGAACCGTCGTAGTTGTCGGCGAAATCGACGGTGTCCTTGTCGAGATCGTCGAGCAGCGAATTGGCGACGCGGGCGAGGCGCGCCTCGGTATAGCGCATCGAGGCCGGCGGATCGGGGTCCATCGAGCCGAAGTTGCCCTGACCGTCGATCAGCGGCACGCGCATCGACCAGTCCTGCGTCATGCGCGCAAGGGCGTCGTAGATCGCGCTGTCGCCGTGCGGGTGGTAGTTGCCCATCACGTCGCCGACGATCTTGGCCGACTTGCGATAAGGACGCCCGGCGACGAAGCCGCCTTCCTGCGAGGCATAGAGGATGCGGCGGTGCACCGGCTTCAGGCCGTCGCGCACGTCGGGCAGGGCGCGGCTGACGATCACGCTCATCGCGTAGTCGAGGTAGCTCGTCTTCATCTCGTCGACGATGTCGATGCGGGTGAATTCGCCCTCGGGGCCTACGGGCTGGATATCGTTGGTGTCGTCGCTCACGCGGGTTGGATCGCTTTTGCTACGGAAGGAGAATGATGGACCGCACTAGGACATGCGCCAGGGGAAAGCCACCGGAACCGGGGGCGGCGAGGGGCGATGCGTGCCGTTTTCCACATATAAGGAACGCACGCGCGCGGGGAACCTGAACGGCTGCGACGAATTGCATTCAATGCGCGTTCAGTGGCTAAAAGCTAATTCGCTCGCATGGTTGCCAAGGGCCGAATTCCCGGCCAAACCGGCGACCGCCTTATTTTCATCCCGTTTCGGCGGGATTTCGTTTGTCCTTGAGAGGAGTAGCCTTGATGGCTCGCAAGTTCCTTGTTTCCCGTGTCGCTCTTGCCGCCCTCCTGTCGAGCGGTATGGCGCTGACGGTCGCCACCCCCGCGATGGCCGCGAAGAAGGAGAAGGAAGCCGCAGGCGGCAAGTTCTCCCCCGAGTTCGTGAAGGTCGCCCAGCCGCTGCAGAAGGCCATGGAAGCCGCGATCGCCGCGCTCGGCGGCCAGCAGACCCCCGAGGCGATGGCCAAGGCCAAGGCCGCCTTCGACGCCGCCGTCGGCGGTGACGGCAAGGCCGCGTTCCAGGCCGCCGTGCCGGCCGCAACCACGCCCGACGACAAGAACGCGCTCGGCTCGATGATGCGCAACTTCGGCATCATCTCGCAGGATCTCGCCACCAAGCAGGAAGGCAACAAGATGTTGCTCTCCAGCGGCAAGCTGCCCGCCGAGGAAGTCGGCAAGACCAACTACGATGCCGGCATCACCGCCTACCAGCTCAAGGACTACGCCAGCGCTGCGACGTACCTGAAGGCGGCGAAGGACGGCGGCTTCGTCGATTCGTCGGGCCAGCTCGATGCGGTCCTCGCCGATGCCTACAAGCGCAACAACAACCCCGAGGCCGCCCTGCAGATGGCCAAGGACGATGTTGCCGCCGCGCAGGCCAAGGGCCAGGCGCCTTCGGAAACCGCGCTGCGCTCGGTCCTCCAGCAGACCTACACCGCCAAGCAGCTTGCCCCGTCGACCGAATATGCGGCGATGCTCGGCCAGTATTACCCGGGCACCTGGAACACCGCGATCTCGGTGGTGCGCCAGTTGGCCTCGCTGCCGCGCGACCAGAACCTCGACCTGATGCGCCTGATGTTCCTCACCGGTTCGATGAACGACAAGCGCGACTACTTCGAATACCTCGAGAACGCCGATCCGCGCGCATTCCCGGGCGAAGCGAGCAAGGTCATGGCCGACGGCATCGCCAAGGGCAAGCTGGTCGCCGGAGACGTGCCGGACAAGGCCAACACCGACGGCCGCGTCGCAGCGGACAAAGCCTCGCTGCCCGCCGCTGAGCGTGACGCCAACAAGCCGGGCGCGACTGCTGCTACCGTGGTCGGTGCCGCAGACGTGTTCCTGAGCTACGATCAGGCCGCCAAGGCTGAGCCACTTTACGCCAAGGCCGCGTCGATGCCGGGCGTTGATGCCAGCAAGGTCGCGCTGCGTCTCGGCATGTCGCAGGCTCTGCAGGGCAAGTACGCCGATGCGGAAGCGAACTTCGCCAAGGTTACCGGCACCCGCGCGCCTGTCGCCAAGTTGTGGTCGGCCTATGCCAAGAGCAAGGCGTCGCCTGCTGCGGCGACGGCTCCTGCAGCGAACTGAGCTTTCGCTTCTGCCTGAACGAGAAGGGCGCCGGAAAACCGGCGCCCTTTTTGTTGGTTCGAGGTGAGGGCAGTCCAAGTAGCTGCAATTCCTCCGTATTGCGATCGTCTGGTCGAAAGTCATACCCTTTCGCTCTCTTGTCGCCTGTTCAGGCATGTCTGTTGGTCCATGTGGTGAGAGCTTCTGTCTCCCGTTCGGAGCGACAATTGAAGAGCGACGTTTACCTGCAGAAGACTTCAACTTGTATTGCGTGCGGAATCCTGCCGCAAAATTCGTCATTTACGAAGGCGATGTCCCTTAGGGCGTTGGGGTTCCCCTCGACCGCACTGCGCTTCTTGCTCGCCAAATCAGCTACTTCGGAGCTTCTGCCTGCAATCCGCGTTGTCATCATGATGGGTATTGGAAATCAGGCATTTCGGCTCGTGGTTCTGCCGTTGGCTTGGTCGAACCTGCCCAGAACGACATAGAGAAATTTTTCGGGCGGGAATGATGCGAAAACACGCGATGGTATTGTGGGGGCTCGCTCTCTTGGCAGGCTGCGGCAAGGAAACCCCTGCCGAGGAGGCGGCCGAGAACGCGCATGACGTCGCCATGGTCGAACGCATGAGCAAGGAACCCTTCAAGCCCATCGTGCCGATCCCGATCACCGAACTCGACATGGACCGCTATGGGCTCGACAAGCCCGGGTGCAATTTCGAGAAGGACGTGGTCGAAGAAGAGGACGCCGGAAAGCGTGGCCCGATCTTCATCGCCACCAGCGGCGAAGGTTTCATGCGCGTCGGTCCCGACCTCAAGCGCTTCGCCGCGAAAGACGAGAGCGCCGATCTGCCCGGCGGTGCCCGCACGACATATGTTGGGCTTTCCAGCTGGGTCGATATCGTGCGGCTCCCTGACTCGGGGAACGCCAGCGACCAGCAGACCTGGCCCGCCCGCCTGATCGTCCACGATTCCCAGGAGCGCGTGGCTTACCGCGCCGACGGGGTCATGCGCTGCCGCAGCTGAGCTTCACCCCATGGCCATCGGTTTCAGCAGCATCCACAGCGCCATGGCGACCATGAACACGTTCTCCATCAGCGACACGAAGCCTAGCGGCACGCTGCCCGATCCGCCGACGCAGGCGCATTTCAACTCGCGCTTCTGGACGTAGACCGCGTAGAATACCGAGGCTCCGCCGACGCCGCCTATGACCAGCGCCACCGGGATCGACAGCCAGTTCAGCACGCCCGCCGCCATGAAGGCGCCCGCGAACCATTCCAGGAACGGATAGGCATAGGCGTAAGGCACGTATCGCCGCGCCAGCAGATCATAGCCCAGGAACATCGAGGAGAAAGTCTCGATGTCCTGCAGCTTGAGCATCGCCAGCAGCATCATCGTGATCGCCACGAACCACTCGGCCGCATGGGCCGTCAACGGCGAGCCGAGCGCAGTCCAACTGACGGCGAGCGCGATGGCCGCGGCGGTTCCGAACACCCAGAGCACCGGCGCATAGCTCATGCGCTTGGCCTGATCATCGAGCCCGAGGAAGCGCTTGAGGTCGGAATGGCCGCCGATGCGTTCGCCATCGATGAAGATCTGCGGGGTGGTGGCGACGCCGTGCTCTGCCTTGAAGGCGTCAACTTCGTCGCGGTTGGTCAGCCAGTGGTCTTCGACGCGATAGCCCCGGCTTTTCAGCAAGTGGCGGGCCTTGAGGCCGTAGGGGCAGACGTGTTTTTCCATGACCATGCGATACAGCACGGCGGTTCTGGCGGGGGCTTGGTGATCGCTCATGCCATGCTTATAACTTCCGTACCCTAGTACGGAGTCAAGCGTGGCCCTGACGATTTCCCAACTCGCCCATGCCGGGGGCGTCGGTGTCGAGACCGTGCGCTTCTATCAGCGTAAGGGCCTCCTCCACGACCCGCGCCCGGCCAGCACCGGGGGTGCGAAAGGCCAGCGGCATTACGGCGAGGAGGACGTGCGGCGCCTGCGTTTCGTGAGGGCGGCGAAGGATGCGGGGTTCATCCTCGACGAGATCGCCGAACTGCTCGGCCTCGACGCCAGCGACGACCGCGCGCGGGCGCGGGCCATGGCGCAGGCGCGGATCGCGCATCTGGATGAGGAGATCGCCCGCCTCGAACGGGCGCGGGACGCCTTGCACAAGCTGGCTCGGGAATGCGCCGGAAGCGACACCGGACCATGCCCGATCATCGCGGCGTTCGAGGAGGGCGAGTGTTGCCTAATATAGAACCGTCATCCCCGCGAAGGCGGGGACCCATCTGATGCCGGTGCAACACGAACCGTCAGGAGATGGGTTCCCGCTTTCGCGGGAATGACGACGATGGAATTGAAGGATCGCCGCAGGGCGCATCCTTGACAAGTCGCGCCTGAAGACTGCCAGCGGTCCCGGATCAAGTCCGGGACGACGGTTATTCTGCGTTTACTCAGACGTTGAAGCGGAAGTGCATCACGTCGCCGTCGGCGACGACGTATTCCTTGCCTTCCTGGCGGAACTTGCCCGCTTCCTTGGCGCCCGCCTCGCCCTTGCAGGCGATGAAGTCGGGGTAGGCGATGGTTTCGGCGCGGATGAAGCCGCGCTGCATGTCGGAGTGGATGGTGCCCGCAGCCTCGGGGGCCTTGGCACCCTTGTGCACGGTCCAGGCGCGCGCTTCCTTGGGGCCGACGGTGAAGAAGGTCAGCAGTTCGAGCAGTTCGTAACCGGCGCGGATGATGCGCGCGAGACCGGCCTCGGCAAGGCCCATCTCCTCGAGGAAGACCATGCGGTCCTCCATGTCCATGCCGGTCAGTTCCGCCTCGATCGCGGCCGAGACGATGACGGCGCTCGCGCCTTCGGCCTTGGCCTTCTCGAATACCCGCGCGGAGAAGGCATTGCCCTCGGCGGCGGCTTCTTCTTCGACGTTGCAGACGTAGAGCACCGGCTTGGCGGTGATCAACTGGGCCTGGGCGAAGACGCGGGCTTCGTCCTCGTCCTTGGGCTGCGTCAGGCGCGCGGGCTTGCCGTCGCGCAGCAGGTCGAGCGCCTGGCCGAGCACGGACGCCACGATCTTGGCCTCCTTGTCGCCCTGCGTCGCCTTCTTCTGGGCAGCGGGCACACGCTTCTCGAGGCTTTCGAGGTCGGAGAGCAGCAGTTCGGTCTCGACGGTGTCCGCGTCGGCGATGGGATCGACCTTGTTGTCGACGTGCTGGATATCGTCGTTCTCGAAGCAGCGCAGGACGTGGATGATCGCGTCTACCTCACGGATGTTGCCGAGGAACTGGTTGCCCAGACCCTCACCCTTGGACGCGCCGCGCACGAGACCGGCGATGTCCACGAACGACAGCTGGGTCGGGATGATCTTGGCCGAACCCGCGATTTCCGCCAGCGCGTCGAGGCGTGGGTCGGGAACGCCGACCTGCCCGACGTTGGGCTCGATCGTGCAGAACGGATAGTTGGCCGCCTGCGCCGCCTGCGTCTCGGTCAGCGCATTGAACAAGGTCGACTTGCCGACATTGGGCAGACCCACGATTCCGCAACGGAAACCCATCGAAAACTCCGAAAACTGTTTAAGGCGCGCCCATAGCCGGGTGCGGGGCGCTTGGCCAGAGCGAGAGCGGTTGCAGGCGGTTGACGGAAATTTCAGGTCTTCCACGTAAGTCCTCCGCCATGAAGAGCACCATGCGCATAGCCCTTCCGCTCGTCGCCCTCGTCGCCCTGGCGGCTTGCGGCGACAGTCCTGAAAACCTTTACGCCAAGGCGCGAGAGGACTTCGCCGCCGGGAACTACCAGCGGGCGCGTGTGGAAGTGGCCTCCGCGCTGAAAGACAGGCCCACGGATGCCGCGATGTTGGCACTGCTGGTGGAGACGCAACTGCGGCTCGGCGATCCGGACGGGGCCGAAGGGGCGATCGGACGGCTCGAACGGGCAGGGGGCAAGGATACGGCCCGAATGAAGGCCGAAGTCGCCCTGCTGCGCGGTGACGCAAAGGCGGCACTGGCGACGCTTGGCAACGAGACCTCGGTGGACGGATGGCGCGTGCGCGCCGAGGCGCAACTGGCACTGGGAGACGAAGAGGCCGCCCGCGATGCCTTCGAAAAGGGAATGAAAGCGGGGGGCGATATCCGGCTGGCGCAATCCTACGCCCGCTATCTGCTGGAGAACGGTGACCTGGCGCGCGCGGCTTCGCTGCTTGGAGAGATGCAGCGCATCGCGCCACGATCGTATGAGGCACTGGTGATGGCAGGCGATCTGGCATCGGCGCAGGGCCGCGAAGAGGATGCCGCGCGCGCCTATCGCGGGGCTATCGATGCGTTTCCCGACCGTGCGGCGCCGATGCTGGCGCTGGCCGAGCATTACGACGGTTTGGGCAAAGTGGACGAGGCATCGAAGCTGGTCGATCAGGCTGCCGAAGTCGCGCCTGACGACCCGGAGGTGGAGGTAATGCGAATCCAGCTGCTGTCCGAACAAGGGCAGTGGGAGAAGATCCGCACCACGCTCCAGACGCGCGAATCCGAACTGGCGGCAGGGTCCACGCTGAGCATGCGCTATGGCGAGGCATTGCTGCAGCTGGGCCATGCGGAGCAAGCCCGGGTGATCTTCAGGCGGGCGGTGCTGGCGCTTCCGGGCAATCCCTATGCGCGGCTGATGCTGGGTGCGTCGCAGCTGGCGACCGGCGACGGTCAGGGCGCATGGGCGAATCTGAAGCCGCTCGCGGCATCGACGCTGGCGGGGCCGCAGGTGCTGGAAGCTGCCGAACAGGCTGCCCGCGCGGTCGGCGCGCCCGAGGCGGCGGCGCTGCAGGCGCGGCTCGATCCGGCGCGGCTCAAGGAGACGATGGCCTTGGTCGGCCAAGGCGAATCCGCCATCGCCGGGCAGCGCTGGGCCACGGCGGCGGGGATTTACGAGAGACTGTTGATGCGCGGTGAGGACCCGGAGGTGCTCAAGCGCCTCGCCTTCGCGCGAAGCGGGCTGGGTGAGGGGAATGCCGCCATCCGCGCTGCCGACAAGGCGGTAGCGCTGGGCAGCGACAATCCGGACTATCTCTATGTCGCCGGACTGGTGCGCGTCGTGGCGGGGCGCGATCTCGGCGAGGCGCAGCGACTGCTTGAGAAAGCCGCCGATCTCGATCCCGCCAACCGTGCGATCGCGCGCGCGCTGAAAAAGGCGAAGGCCGCCGCCGGGTGATCCGGCGACGGCCTTTTGTAGCTCCCTTAGCCCCGCCAGGCCGTCAGAGTGATCAGGCGCGGGCCTTGCGGCGGCGTGCGTAGGCCAGGCCGATCAGGCCCGCACCCAGCATGCCCAGCATGCCCGGCTCCGGAACCGCGGTGCCGCCCGAGGAACCACCGCTCGAACCGCCCGAGGTCGAGGTGGTGCCGCCGGAGGTCGTCGTAGTGGTGCCACCAGAGGTCGAACCGCCAGACGTGGAAGTGGTCGTGCCACCCGAAGTCGTGCCACCCGAAGTGGTGGTGGTGCCACCTGAGGTCGAACTGCTGGTGGAGGTGCTGCCTCCGCACATCTTCTTGCCGGTCTTGTCGCCGCAATCACAGGAGTGCGTGTGCCCGCTGCCGCCCTTCCACCAGGTCGCCTGTGCAGGCGAGGCCATGGCGACGGTTGCGCCGGCGGTGATCGTGAGTGCGATCAGAGTCTTGCGGATCATCGTAGTCTTACCCCAGTTACCCGTGTTGGTTGACCGCCAATATGCAATCACCGTGCCAATCGCCGATTTCCGCCAATTTCATTGAATCAGGTAGGGGTGAAGCGATCCATATGTAAGCTAACTCGACGCCCTTCAGTCCTGCTGGCGCAGCGCCACGTCGTTCATGAAGCGGGCGTCGTCGCCGTTCGCAAGCCGATCCGCTTCCGCCGCCACCGCGCCCAGCATGTCGGCCAGCGGGTCCATCTCGGCCTTGGCGTAGTTGCCCAGCACATAGCCGTGGACGCGGTCCTTGTGCCCAGGATGGCCTATGCCGAGCCGCACGCGGCGGAACTCCGCCCCGAGGTGCTGGTCGATCGAGCGCAGCCCGTTGTGCCCGGCATGGCCGCCGCCCTGCTTCACCTTCACCTTGAACGGCGCGAGGTCGAGTTCGTCATGGAAGACGGTGAGGGCGGACAAGTCCAGCTTGTAGAAGCGCATCGCCTCGCCCACCGAGCGGCCGCTCTCGTTCATGAAAGTGGCGGGCTTGAGCAGCAGCACTTTGTAGCTGCCGATGCGGCCTTCCTGCAGCCAGCCCTGGAACTTCTTCTGGACCGGGCCGAAGCCGTGGATCTCGGCGATCGCGTCGGCAACCATGAAGCCGACGTTGTGGCGGTTGAAGACATACTGCGGACCGGGATTGCCCAGACCGACCCAAAGCTGCGTGGCCATCCGTATTCCTTGCCTGCGTCCTTGCGGCTGCATGAAAAGAAAAGGCCCCTCCCACGCGGGGTGGGAGAGGCCGTTTTCTACCCGAAAGCAGGAGAAGCTTACTCGGCCTCGGCCGCTGCTTCGCCTTCTTCGCTGCGCAGGGCAGAGGGAGCAGCGATCGTCGCGATCGTGTAGTCACGGTCGGTGATCGCGCTCTCGACGCCCTTGGGCAGCTTGACGTGGCTGATGTGGATCGATTCGCCCACGTCGAAGCCGGTCACGTCGATGGTGATCTCGTGCGGGATCTTCTCGGCGTCGCAGACCAGTTCGAGGTCGTGGCGAACGATGTTCAGCACGCCGCCGCGCTTCAGGCCCGGCGACAGCTCTTCGTTCTCGAACACGACGGGCACGTTGACGTGCACGGTCGCGCCCTTGGCGAGACGCAGGAAGTCGGCGTGGAGCGGACGGTCGCTGACCGGGTGGAAGGCAACGTCCTTGGGCTGGGTGCGGAACTTCTTGCCGTCGACTTCGACTTCGATGATCGAGTTGAAGAAGTGGCCGGTTCCGAGCTGGCGAGACAGCTCCTTTTCCTGGACGTGGATCGCGAGGGGCTCTTCGTTGCCACCGTAGATGACGGCGGGGACGCGACCTTCACGACGCAGTGCACGGGAGGCTCCCTTGCCAGCCCGATCACGCGTCTCGGCCGGCAGGTTAAGCGTATCGCTCATGGATCTTGCCTTTCAAAACTGGATAATAATGCGATGACGCGCCGCTCATCGGTGCGCACCGTCCTGCCACGCCTCCAGGGATGACCATGACAGGAAGGCGCGGCCCTTACTGGGAGACGGGCGGAAAAGCAAGCCGTTCGTGCGTCCGTGGGCGGGATGTCGCGGCGTTTGAGGGGGCGGTTGCGACCCTTCGACAAGCTCAGGGTGAGCGGGGTTGGAATAAATCTCCCAATTCCGCTCAGGCTGAGCTTGTCGAAGCCCCCAAAGCCTCACTCCACCCGCGTGACCGTGAACCCCTCGGCCGTCAGCATTGCGGGCAATCCCTCAGGCCCGGCCATGTGCGCTGCGCCGACAGCCACGAACGGCTTGCTGCCCGAGCGAACCGCCCGTGCGATCCGGCCGGTCCAGCGTCGGTTGCGGCCGGTGAACAGCACTGCGCGCAGTTCCGGGTCGGCGAGCAGGCCCGAGCGGGTCTCCGCCTCGATCGCGTTCATGTCGCCCTTGCGCCAGCTGGCCGAAAGATCGCGTTCGGGATAGGCGGCCTCGGCGACGACGGCGGCGAGGAGGTCGCGCTGCTCGCGCTCGGGCAGGGCGTCGAACAGGCCGAGCTGCGCGGCAGCGCCTTCGAGTTCGACCACCGGCCTTTGCCCCGCCGCCGCGATCACGGCGCGGTCGACACCGTTGCGGGTATCGCCTTCGTCAGCCCCTGCGCGGGCGAGCGTCAGGGCTGCGGCCCAGGTATCCATCGCCGCGAAGTCGTCGTCGCCCCGGCCGCTCTTTTTCAGCAAAGTGGCCAGAGCGGCGCGGTCTTTCGGCGGTACGCGTTCGGAAAGCGGCGGTTCGTTCTCGCTGCGCGCGAGGCTTTCGAAAGTGGCGGCGACTTCCGCCTCGTTCGCGAGGTTGCCGACTTCGACCATGATCGATCCGGCTTCGTCCAGTGCGGAACCGACTTTCGCCGTGCGCCAGGCGAGGGGGCGCTCGGCGCTGTGGATCGTGCCGAAGAGCCAGCCAACGTGGCCCCGACCGTCCTCGACCCGCCACAACGCGGGGTTGGCCTGCTGGGGCTCGCTCGAACAGGCGACAAGCCCGGCGCCCAACCCGACGATCGCCAGCAGCACGGCAATGGAGCGCATCACTTACTGCACCCGGGTCGAGGAGATGCCCGCCGCCGCAAGCTGGTCCTGCACGCTGCCCGGCCCGGCGAGATGTCCGGCGCCCACCGCGACGAACACAGTGCCCGGCTTGTCGAGCCGCTCCTTGAGCCACTTCGCCCAATTGGCATTGCGGTCGGTGATCAGCACCTTGCGGATTTCGGGGTCGCTCTCGTCCTCGTTCATCAGTTCGGCGAGGTGGTCGGCATAGCCTGCCTTCCACGCGGCGACCATCCTGTCGACGTCGGTTTTCACGTCGGGCAGCGCTTCGACCACTTCGTCAAGATAGGCGCGCTGGGTCGGCTCGGAGAGATTGTCGAACAGGCCGATCTGGTAGTCGACGGTCTCGAAGGCATGGTTGGCCAGATGCCGCGCCCGCGCCCTGGCGGCGACCTGCTGGTCTATCCCGGTCTCGGTGCTGTAGCCTGCGGTCTTGAGCGGGATCAGCGTCAGCATCAGTGCAGCGAACCAGGCGTCGTTGGCGTCGAAAGCCTGCGCCGGGATGCCGATGGATGTCAGCGCGCCCTCGTAGGCGGTGCGCTCCTTGGCGGAGAGCGTGTCGCGCAGGGACTTGCCATCCTTGCGCGCAGCCATCTGCAGGATCGTGCCCTGCGCCTGTTCGGTGTCGTCTATGGGTATCTCGGTCACCAATTCCTGCGCGCTGTCGAGCGCCTTGGCGACCGGACCGGCGTACCAGTCCACCTGCTCGGGCAGGACGTGGATCGTGCCGAACAGCCAGATCGTGGTGTCCTCGTCCGCGACTTTCCAGAGCGCCGGGCGGACCGCAGAGGCTTGCGCGGCTTCCTGCGCCGAGGCGAGCGGGGACGACAGGGCAGTGAAGGCGAGCAGGGTCGAGCCAAGCCAGTTGCGAAGGCGGATGCGGGCGGGGGTCATGGCGTTCCTATCGGGCAGGAGACTGTAAGGATGGATGAACGGATCAGCGCCAGCGGCGCCAGCCCCACCCGATGCACCAGACGATGCAGACCATCAGGCAGATCGCGACGCCGTTCGGTTCGGGCAGCAGCCCGCCGCGCCAGGCCAGCCACCACGCAGGCGCCACGGTGACGAAGGCATAAAGCCCGGCCATCGCACCGAATTCATATTCGGCACGCTCTATTTCATCGAGGGTGGTGTGCCAGTAAAGCGACAAGGCGACCGTGACGATCCACGCAGCCAGCACTGTCAGCGTAAGCGGAAGGCTCAAGGGCGTTGCTGAAAACATGTTCGCAATGCCATGCGCCGGATCGGCGTGACTGACTTGCATCTGCCATGCAAACCCGGCGGCCACCCCGATAATCGTCGATATGCCGAGCGAAGCATAAAGCGCGATCCGTGAACGCCGAACCTGCGGACTGCGCGGCAACGTGAGGGTGCGTCGCGCCGAGAATATCAGCCATCCTCCGCCGACCAGCGCTAGCGCGGCCAGCCCGAGGCCGATCACAACGCCGGTGCGGAACTCGCCATGTTCGCGCCACGCGGCAAGCACGCCTGCAGCGATCCCGGCGCCGAAGATCGCAAGGAAGAAGCCGCCGCCCAGCCTCAAGGCGACTCCCACGGAGCCGAGCGGCTTCTTTGTCTCAGCGATGTCCGTCATCGAATATCTCCTCGATGGAAAGGGCGAACAGCCGCGCGATGCGGAAGGCGAGGGGGAGCGAGGGGTCGTGCTTGCCGGTCTCGATCGCGTTCACCGCCTGGCGGGACACGTCGAGGCGTTCGGCCAGCTCGGCCTGGCTCCAGTTGCGCTCCGCGCGCAGCACTTTCAGCCGGTTGTTCACGCTCAGGCCAGCGGGGCGAGGACCACTATGCGCGAGACGGGCTCGGCATTGTGTGAATGCGATCGGGGAGCGGCATCCGCCTCGAAAGCGATCAGCGCCACGGCGAGTGCAGCAAGCGCCATCGCCAGCAGCACAATGACCTTGTGCTCGGCGCGCGGGGCGGGGTGTCCCCAGCAGAGGTAATTGCGGCGTTCCTCGGCGCTGGCACCGGGCTTGCCGAAGAACAGGGTTTCCAGAACGCTGCGGACGGTGACGCTCTTTGCGAAACGGGTCATGATGCACCTCGTCATGAAGTCCTGACCATATGTCAGGTATGCCTTACTTTATGTCGCGATTCGCTGACTGTGTCAACAAAACCTGACATTGCCCGATCACGGAGGCTGAACCGCAATGCTTTGTGTTGTTGATTTGACAGCCCCGATCCGCCAAAGGCCGCGCATTCAAGAATTCGACGGAACCCCGATGACCGCCGCCAAACAGCCGCTCAGCTTCCAGGACATGATCCTGACGCTCCACAACTTCTGGAGCGCGCAGGGCTGCCTTATCCTGCAGCCTTACGACATGCGCATGGGCGCAGGCACCTTCCACCCCGCCACGACGCTGCGCGCGCTCGGTCCCGAGCCGTGGAAGGCTGCCTATGTCCAGCCCTCGCGCCGCCCGACCGACGGGCGCTACGGCGAGAACCCGAACCGGCTGCAGCACTACTACCAGTATCAGGTGATCCTGAAGCCGAACCCGGAGAACCTTCAGGAACTGTACCTGCAGAGCCTCGCCGAGATCGGCGTCGATCCTCTGGAGCACGACATCCGCTTCGTCGAGGACGACTGGGAAAGCCCGACGCTGGGCGCCTGGGGTCTGGGCTGGGAAGTCTGGTGCGACGGCATGGAAGTGACGCAGTTCACCTACTTCCAGCAGATGGGCGGCTTCGACTGCAAGCCCGTCGCGGGCGAACTGACGTACGGCCTCGAACGTCTGGCGATGTACATTCAGGGCGTGGACTCGGTCTACGACCTTCGCTTCAACAACGAAGGCGTGAGCTACGGCGACGTCTTCCTCGCCAACGAGCAGCAGCAGTCGAAGTACAACTTCGAGATCGCCGACACCGATGCGCTGTTCGCCGGCTTCAAGGCCGCCGAGGCCGAGTGCATGCGCTGCATCGACGCCAAGGTGCCGCTCGCAGCCTACGATCAGGCGATCGAGGCGTCGCACCTGTTCAATCTGCTACAGGCGCGCGGCGTGATCTCGGTGCAGGAACGCGCCAGCTATATGGCCCGCGTGCGTGATCTCGCCAAGGGATCGTGTCAGGCGTGGATCGACGTGAACAAGGACAAGTGGGAAGCCAAGTTCCCCGGGTGGAGCGTATGACCGACTTCCTTCTCGAACTGCGCAGTGAAGAAATCCCCGCCCGCATGCAGGCGGGCGCGCGCGCCGATCTGGAAAAACTGTTCCGCAAGGAACTCGCGGCCGCAGGCGTCACGCCCGGCCAGATCACCGTGTGGTCCACGCCGCGCCGTCTCGCGCTGATCGCCAATGGCCTGCCCGACGTAACCGAGGCCGTCAGCGAGGAGACCAAAGGCCCCGCCACCAGCGCGCCCGAACAGGCGCTCGATGGCTTCCTGCGCAAGACCGGCCTGACGAAGGACCAGCTCGAAGTCCGCGACGTCAAGGGCAAGGACACCTACTTCGCTGTCGTCGAGAAGCCCGGCCGCGCCGTGAAGGACGTGCTGGCCGAGGCGATCCCCGCCATCGTGCGCGCCTTCCCCTGGCCCAAGTCGCAGCGCTGGGGCGCCGCGTCGATCGGCACGGATTCGCTGCGCTGGGTGCGTCCGCTCTCCGGCATCGTCGCCATTCTGGGCGAGGATCTTGTCGAGTGCGAAGTCGGCGGCATCCGCTCGGGCTATGCCACCAAGGGCCACCGCTTCCACGCGCCCGGCGAGATCACCATCGGCGGCGCGCATGACTATGCCCGCAAGCTGTCCGCCTGCCATGTCATCGTCGACCATGTCGAGCGTCAGGACCTGATCCGCGACGAGGCCCGCAACGTCGCCGCCGCCGCCGGCCTCAAGCTGGTCGAGGACGAGGGGCTGGTGATCGAGAACGCCGGCCTCACCGAATGGCCGGTGCCGCTGCTCGGCCGTTTCGACGAGGCGTTCCTCGAAGTCCCGCCCGAGACGATCCAGCTGACCGCGCGCGTCAACCAGAAGTATTTCGTCTGCGAAGACGCTGACGGCAATCTCGCCGACGCCTTCGTCTGCACCGCCAACATCGACGCCACCGACGGCGGCGTGGGCATCGTCGCGGGCAACCGCAAGGTTCTGGCCGCGCGCCTGTCCGACGCGCGCTTCTTCTGGCAGCAGGACCGCAAGGTTTCGCTGGCGGATCAGGCGAAGAAGCTGGCCCGCATCACTTTCCACGAGAAGCTGGGCACCGTCGCCGACAAGGTCGAGCGCGTGGCCAAGCTGGCCGAGTGGCTGGCGAGTGAGGGCATCGTCCCGAACTGCGATCCCGTACTGGCGCGTCAGGCGGCGGAATTGTGCAAGGCCGATCTCGTCACCGAGATGGTCGGCGAGTTCCCCGAACTGCAGGGCCTCATGGGCGGCTACTACGCCCGCGCCGAGGGCCTGCGCGACGCCGTGGCCGACGCCATCCGCGACCACTACAAGCCGGTCGGGCAGGGCGACGAAGTCCCCACCGCGCCGGTGACGGTGGCTGTGGCGCTGGCAGATAAACTGGATACGCTGATGTGCTTCTTCGCCATTAGCGAAAAGCCGACTGGGTCGAAGGATCCATTTGCACTTCGGCGTGCGGCTCTTGGCGTTCTGCGCTTGATATTTGAAAACCGGCTGCGGTTCAGCTTGGACGATACCTTAGAGACGCTGGCGGGCGATGTCGCTCATACCGGCATTGCAGAATTTTCCGACGTTCAACCACAACTTTCCTCAGCGTTTCTGAGCGAAATTTGCACGAACGATGCTGGTCTTGTGGACTTCTTCATTGACCGCCTCAAGGTTCAGCAGAAGGAGGCAGGCGTTCGTCATGACCTGATCGATGCCGTATTCGGCGTTGGTGGCGAGGACGATCTCGTTCGCCTGCTCGCCCGGGTTCATGCGCTGCAGGCGTTCGTCGGCAGCGAGGACGGGGCGAACCTTCTCGCGGGCTACAAGCGCGCCGCCAACATCCTGCGCAAGGAGAACTGGTCGGCGTCCGATGCTGCACCCGCGCACCCGCATACCGGTGACGAGGACCCGCTCGAAAACGTGGACGATCCCGACATGCAGGAAATCTATGCTGCAGCGGGTTCGGGGCTCGGCTATCCGGCCGAACCGGCGGAACAGGCGTTGATCGACGCGCTCGATGCTGCGGAACCTCGGGCAGCCACAGCCGTTGCTGCAGAAGATTTCGCAAGTGCAATGAGTGCGCTGGCATCGCTTCGCGCACCTATTGACGGGTTCTTTGATCAGGTGACAGTCAACGATACTGACTCCATAAAAAGAACATCTCGTCTTGCACTGCTTGATCGCTTCCGTGCTGCGGTGCACAACGTAGCGGATTTCTCGCGGATCGAGGGGTAGGAGGGTTTCCCCACGGTCTGCATTCTTGCGCAAAAATCCCGGAGATTTGGGACTAATGACTAAGCAGGTCTACACGTTCGGCGGCGGCGTAAAGCACGACGATCCGCGCGCGAAGGACAAGGTGATCACCGGGGGCAAGGGTTCGAACCTTGCCGAGATGGCCGGAATCGGCCTGCCGGTGCCTCCCGGCTTCACCATCACCACCGAAGAATGCGTGAAGTATCTCGCGGAGGGCGCGAACTTCTCGGACGAACTGCGGGCCGAAGTGGCCGAGGCGCTGGCCCATATCGAAAAGTCGGTCGGCAAGTCCTTCGGTGATTCTACTGATCCGCTGCTGGTCTCGGTCCGCTCGGGCGCGCGCGTCTCGATGCCGGGCATGATGGACACCGTGCTGAACCTCGGCCTGAACGACGTGACCGTGGAGGGTCTCGCCGCTACTTCGGGTGACGACCGCTTTGCGTGGGACAGCTACCGTCGCTTCATCCAGATGTATTCGGACGTCGTGCTCGGCGTCGAACACCATCTGTTCGAGGAAGCGCTGGAGATCGCCAAGGAAGACAACGGCTACGACAACGACGTCGAACTGACCGCGAACGACTGGCGCAAGCTGGTCAAGGAATACACCGCGATCGTCGAGCGTGAACTGGGCAAGCCGTTCCCGCAGGACCCGCAGGAGCAGCTGTGGGGCGCGATCCAGGCCGTGTTCGACAGCTGGGACGCCGACCGCGCCAAGGTCTACCGCCGCCTCAACGACATCCCCGGTGACTGGGGCACCGCCGTCAACGTGCAGGCCATGGTCTTCGGCAACATGGGCGACACTTCGGCCACCGGCGTCGCGTTCACCCGCGACCCGGCGACCGGCGAGCGCGCCTACTACGGCGAATGGCTGGTCAACGCGCAGGGCGAGGACGTCGTCGCCGGCATCCGCACCCCGCAGTACCTGACCAAGGCCGCGCGCGAGCGCGCCGGGGCCAAGCCGCTGTCGATGGAAGAGGCGATGCCCGAGGCATACGCCGAACTCGCCGCCGTGTTCGACCTGCTCGAAAAGCACTACCGCGACATGCAGGACATCGAGTTCACGGTGCAGCAGAACAAGCTGTGGATGCTGCAGACCCGCTCGGGCAAGCGCACCGCCAAGGCTGCGCTCAAGATGGCCGTCGACATGGTCGAGGAAGGCCTGATCGACGAAGCTACCGCGATCAAGCGCGTCGATCCGATGGCGCTCGATCAGCTGCTTCACCCCACGCTCGACCCCAAGGCGCCGCGCGACATTCTCGGCAAGGGCCTGCCCGCATCGCCGGGCGCGGCTTCGGGCGCGATCGTGCTCGACGCCGACACCGCCGAGAAGCGCGCGGAAATGGGCGAGGCGGTCGTCCTCGTCCGCGTGGAAACCTCGCCTGAGGACATCCACGGCATGCATGCGGCGAAGGGCATCCTCACCGCACGCGGCGGCATGACCAGCCACGCGGCGGTCGTGGCGCGCGGCATGGGCCGTCCCTGCGTCTCGGGCGCATCGGGGCTGTCGATCGACATGAAGACCCGCACCCTGCGCATCGGCAACCGCGAGCTGAAGGAGGGCGACCTCATCACCCTCGACGGCGCCAACGGCGAGATCATGGCGGGCGAAGTCGCCACCATCGAGCCGGAACTGGCGGGCGATTTCGGCACGCTCATGGAGTGGGCCGACAAGCACCGCCGCATGAAGGTGCGCACCAACGCCGAGACGCCCGCCGACTGCAAGATGGCGCGCCAGTTCGGTGCCGAGGGCATCGGCCTGTGCCGTACCGAGCACATGTTCTTCGACGCCACCCGCATCTCCGCCGTGCGCCAGATGATCCTGGCCGAGGACGAGAAGGGACGCCGCGAAGCGCTGGCCAAGCTGCTCCCCGAACAGCGCGCCGACTTCCAGGCGATCTTCGAGGTGATGGCGGGCCTGCCCGTCACCATCCGCCTGCTCGACCCGCCGCTGCACGAATTCCTGCCGCACAGCGACGCGGAATTCGCGGAGCTGTCGGACGCGATCGGCATCGGCGTGGATACGCTCAAGCGCCGCGCGGACGAACTGCACGAGTTCAACCCGATGCTCGGCCATCGCGGTTGCCGCCTCGGCATCACCTTCCCCGAAATCTACGAGATGCAGGCCCGCGCCATCTTCGAGGCAGCCTGCGACGTCGCCTCGGCATCGGGTGAGGCGATCGTGCCGGAAGTGATGATCCCGCTCGTCGCCACCAAGCGCGAATTGGCGATCCTCAAGAAGGTCGTCGATCAGGCCGCGGCCAAGGTGTTCGAGGAGAAGGGCAAGACGCTCGACTATCTCGTGGGCACCATGATCGAACTGCCGCGCGCGGCACTGATGGCGGGCGAGATCGCGGAAGAGGCGAAGTTCTTCTCGTTCGGCACCAACGACCTGACGCAGACCACGCTGGGCGTCTCGCGCGACGATGCCGCGCGCTTCCTCAGCCCCTACGTCGAGAAGGGCATCTACCCGCGCGATCCTTTCGTCAGCCTCGACATCGAGGGCGTGGGCCAGCTGGTCCAGCTCGGCGCCGAGCGCGGCCGTGCGACCTATGCCGACCTCAAGCTCGGCATCTGCGGCGAGCACGGCGGCGACCCGGCCTCGATCGCGTTCTGCGAGAAGGTGGGTCTGGATTACGTCTCGGCCTCGCCCTACCGCGTGCCGATCGCGCGTCTGGCGGCGGCTCAGGCGGCGCTGGCGTAAGCAAGCCAGCGTTCGTCATTGCGAGCGAAGCGAAGCAATCCAGGACGGTTTAGGCCGCTCTGGATTGCTTCGGACCTTCGGTCCTCGCAATGACGATGAGATTTATGGGTTCAGCGCTTCCAGCCGGACAGCGTCATGATCTCGAACCGCTCGACCGTGCGGCCGCCTTCACCGGCGGCCGCAAACGCATCGTGCGCCCGCGCAAGCCCCGCCTTGCCCAGCGCCGGGCCGGGATCGGCGAGCACATTGGCAAGACCCTGTGCGCGCAAGTCGCCGACGAGGCGTTCGAGGCTGCGGAACCCCACGTCCAGATGGCGATGGTCCGCCACCGGGTCGGCATAGAGCGTCCGCTGGAGCAGCTGCGCACCCGCCCGTACGTCCACCGAGGGGTGAAGGCGCGGGGCAGGGCGATCCCCGTCCGCCGCCAGCATCACCTCGCGCATGACCGGCAGGCTCCCGGAGCCGAGGAAGCTGGCGATCAGCACGCCGCCCGGCGCCAGCGCCTTACGCGCATGGACGAAGGCGCCGGGAAGGTCGTTGACGGTGTCCAGCGTGCCGAGGCTGGCGATGAGGTCGAAGCCGTCGAACGGCCAGGGCTGTTCCTCGACAAAGCCGATGGCCGGGTCCACTTCGGTCACCGTCACACCCTGCGCCCGTAGCGCCAGAGCCAGCGCGCCCGAGTAATCGCCGACAACCAGCGCCGTCTTCGGTTCGAAGCGCAGGAAAGAGAGGCGTTCGAGCACGTCCTCCACCATGTCGTCGATCAGGTAGCGCGGCGCATCCGGCTGCTGCTGGAGCCTGAGCATCCGGCGGCGCAGCGCGGCGCGGCGGGCGGGGGAGAAGATGCGGGGGGGAGCCTTGGTTGCCATGGATGCTCCCCTGCCGCGTCGATGAAAACCTTGCAATGCCCTCGTGGCGTGCTTGTCCCGCAACCGGGCGTGCATAGGATCGCGCCATGGGCCTGGGACACATACTCGCACCGCTCGTCGATCTCGTGTTTCCGCCGCGTTGCCCGCTGTGCGGGGCGGCGATAGGCTCAGCGGCGGGGCTCTGTGCGGATTGCTGGAGTACGCTGGCGATCCCGGGCGATCCGGCCTGCGCGGCCTGCCAGCGGCCTTTCGGCGACACGATGCCGGAGGGCGGCACGTGCGCCCCGTGCCTCGCCGATCCTCCGCGCCATGCCGGGATCGCGGCCGCGACGCTCTACAACGAACCTTCGCGCAAGCTGGTGCTGGCGTTCAAGCACGGGAATCGCATCGCGCTGGCACCGATGATGGCCGGGCTGATGGTGCCCAAGCTGCCCTTCGTCGATGCCGACTGGTTGCTGGTGCCGGTGCCGCTGCATCGCTGGCGGCTGTGGAAACGCGGCTACAATCAGGCGGCGGAGCTGGCCCGGCAGATCGGGCGGCGCAGCGGCGCGGGCCTCGCGGTCGATACGCTGGTGCGGCGCAAGGCGACGCGCTCGCTGGGCGGCATGGGCAAGCTGGCACGCAAGCGGGCCTTGTCGGGTGCGATTGCCGTCCATCCGAAGCGGAAGGCAGCGCTGAAAGGTGCGAAGGTGGTCCTCGTCGATGACGTGCTGACCAGCGGTGCCACCAGCGATGCCTGCGTCTCGGCGCTGAAGCGGGCAGGGGCGGAGCGTGTGGTGATCGCCTGCTTCGCCCGCGTGCTGGATGAAGCTCTCGATGTGACCTGAGGCGATTCGCCCTAAATACGAAAACGCCCGGAACCTTGTGAGTTCCGGGCGTCCTCGTGACGAAACTGTTTGAACCCTGCTTGCGCAGTTCAGCGGTGCCCCTGATACCGCCTGGTCCGATCCCTCATCAAAGCATTCCCTGAACCGTGGCCCGCTTTCCGTTTCAGACCGGTGTTCCTTGCCGAACACTTGCCTGCGAGCGACCTGTGGGTCAGAAGCAGCCCCCCAGCTGCAAAGCCAGAATTCATCGAATCGTCTTTTTTGGAAAGAGACTTCGCTGACTGACGTGGATTTTGGTCCCTTGCTGTGGCTGTGGTGCAACAATTATGCCGCTGTTAGCGGGAACAGGGATTAGTCCGAGGATGACAGACGTGACAGCCGCCGAGCGTGAACTGGGAACAGCGTTCCTGCCGCGCTTCGACGCCCAGGGATTGCTGATCGCCATTGCCGTCGATTCGCGCACGCGCGAGATCCTGATGGTCGCCTACATGGACGCCGAGGCGCTGGCGAAGACGCGCGAGACGGGGCTGGCGCACTTCCATTCGCGCTCGCGCGGCAAGCTGTGGCTGAAGGGTGAGACCTCGGGCCATTTCCTGCGCGTCGAGGAAATTCGCGTCGATTGCGATCAGGACGCGCTGGAACTGCGCGTGACGCCGGAAGGTCCGGCCTGCCACACCGGTGCGCGCAGCTGCTTCTATCGGCGGCTTGATGGCGAAGTGCTGGAGCGCACCGGGGATCATCCGCCGCATTCTTGACATTTATCGCCAAATAGGTTATATGCCGCAACATCCGGAGCGGCGCCGTACACGTCGCTTCAGTGTATCGGGTCGGCGTCGTGGGCCGGAATGCGGTTTCAGCCGTGGCCATGCACCCACGCGTCCGTTCGAAGACCCGGACTGTCCCTGCGCTACCGGAAACGCCGTC